>CAYHCZ010000017.1:866-23043 GCA_964355295.1 uncultured Methanomicrobia archaeon | reverse complement strand
TATCTCACTCGACGTATGGGTCGGCTTCACGCCATATTTACCTCGGAGCAGCGCCTCCTCTATAGACATAAATGCTTCAAAATCATTACTTCGCTTGATTTTCAGCCTATTCTTCTTGCCCTGCTTTATGCTCCACGTTCTTCCCTTCACAAACGGAATTGGGTCATCGAGAAGCATTGCAGAAGAAACATCACGTCTGATTAACTTGGCACCATTTCGAAAAAGTGCATAGAGATCTTCTTCCGCCGGGACAACGTGGTAAATATGCGGGACTGCTTTGTACACCAACATTTTAATCCGACGCTGGTCCAAATACGTTATTAGACGGCCAAATAGCTCCAACATAAGTTGGATTTTCATTTTTTTGTTCGATATGACGCCTCCAAAAGTGAGGCCTTCATGGCTATGTAACACGGCGCCCGATACATTTGCTGGCATAACAGCAATCAGGACGTTGTCTTCAAAAAATAGAAGAGACGAGTCAATGAACCTATCTGAGTGATAGTCCATATAGTCTCGATAAAAAAGAAAGCTCCCGTTTTTGGATTTTCTTACGAAATCGTCCCATAGAGATTTGTAGCTGGATTCATACTTAACTATTTCAATCACACTAGCAACTCTAATTATTTATATTAAATTTGTCTGCAGTGCGACGCCAGCAAGTTTGCAAATCTTCGTTCCGCTTGCCCCGCTTAATATAACTGTTCCTGCAATACAAAATCTTCACTAATGTTTTCAACATTATGCGCTTTCAACTTTTGGTGATTAAATCGCCTTAAGCCTACTCAATAGTCAGCCGAATAGCGTTTGATGAAGTTTAATGTCGTTGGGAAATAGTTACTACCTTCTCCAACGTGATAGAGCCGGTGGGGTATTCATCTTGATCTTTTTGATGTGCCCGCACTTGTGTCTTGAATACGTCATGGTCTCGAATGTAATCCTCTTCATCGAAATAATCTGACACCAAGACCAAGCAAACAGATCCTGAAGAAAAATTATCGAGTTCTCGCCACACCATCGGCGGGATGTATAAGCCGTAATAGGACCGATTCAAGTTATATCGTTCCTGACTTGATCCCCCATCCAAGATAACGTCGAAACTGCCGGTCGCCGCGATGATGAACTGTTGAAGCTGCTTGTGCGCGTGTCCGCCTCGCGACTCTCCACCGGGGACGTCGTAGAGGTAGTAGACTCGTTTGATCTCAAATGGTACGTGGCGATTCTCTTCAATGAACGTCAGATTGCCTCTCACATCTTCGATTTTCGGAAGTTGAATTATGCGACCTATTTCTTCTGGCATGGTTCACATCTCAGCTGTTATCAGTCTCGCGGTTTAAGCAAACCGAAAATCAACCGTTTTTATCATGAGTTGTTCCGAATTTATATATAACTACAGCGTAAACCAACGAGGTCGATGGATGCTTTGCCGTCAATGGCATCTGCTGGCTACTCGCAGAACGGAGTGTAAGGAAATCGACTTTTAATGCCAAATTGAGCGCTAAATCACTCTCTTCACACGCTAACGTCCTTTAAGCAGACTGCCGCGGATGCAGCTCAAAGAACCGCCATATAAGATCAGTGGTCGGAATCTGCCACGGCGGGAACCACCCGTGTGTCCCGCCGTTAATCATATAAAGGACCACTTCGGTGCCGTTTGAGCCGCCGCCATAGGTGGTTGTTGTGACGTTGTTTGCTACTTGCTGTCGTTGGACGGAAACGGTCCTGTCGTGCTGTGCCCAGTAGGAGATGGCGTCGACGGCAGGGGGGACAGGAAGGGCGCTCTCACTGCGGGTAGTATTGTTGTATGGTACAACACTGTCAGCGGTGCCATGCACTTCAAGAACCGACACAGGTCTGGTCGCGTTGCAATCCTCGACGACAGATGTTCCAGCAATAGACGCTATGGCGGCGAAGTCTTCAGGCATATCGCAGGCAAGACGATACGCAAGCATTCCGCCGTTCGAAAGACCAGTGGCGTAAACACGCGAATCATTCACGGCGAGCTCACTTTTGAGCTTTACGAGGATCATCTTAATAAACCCGACATCATCGATTTTTTGCTGTGATGATGGCGGACAGCATGATCCTGCATTCCACGAGTTGTTCAGTCCCTGAGGATACACGACGAAAAATCCCTCAGCGTCAGCTTCCTTGTTAAAGCCGGTTCTGTTAGCAAAGGTTGCAGCGTCGCCGCCAGACTGGTGTAGCGCAACAACGAGCGGGAGGGGTGTCTTTCCATCGTACTGTGGTGGAACGTGAAGATCATACGATCGTGCGTAACCATTGAACGTCAATACTAAGTGGTGATCACCAGGACCCACAGGCTGTTCACTTGAGTTTTGCGCAAACCAATAGAATGCAGACGCGGTTATGATTGCAGCGATAACGCCGATATAAACAAACAAAAAGAGTGCGGAACGCATATCAATATCGATATAAATAGGCGTTTATTTAAAGTCTATGCCTTTTGCCACGTTTCAATCATTCTATCATCACAAGCAAACGACTTATGCGCAAAGACGTGCTGCTTTGAAGCGCCTACAACGCGTTCATACTAGGCTTACCTTGCTCACGCTAACATAGATCACCGGCTCGAGGCTCTTTTGCACGTCTGATCTTCTTTTAAGCATCCAGACTATAACGATTGCTCAGCTGTCAACCGTGGAACCATTATGCTAGCCGCTGCGTCTAGACCTTTTTTATGGTGCGTCGATGCGCACTAACGGAGGCAGAAGTCTATCGCAGCAAAACCTCACCCGACTACGCAAACGAAAAGTACAACTATGCAATGATCCCTTGTCTCATTATCTCGCGGTGTCCCTTGCGGAGCGTGCAACGCGGATGGGCCAGACCGTGCACGAATATCGCTACGTGCCATCAGGATGCCGTTCTGGTTATCAAGGCACATATTAGCGCTTATATACAAACAACGCGCACTATCCACAAGCTTAGGCCACAAGTAGGAGGGCTCATTATTTACATGCAAGGCAGAATTCGTGCGACCGGTGGCAAGGCGTTCCAAGCGCACGCGTCTGGTTTCGACCCTAGGGTTGCCTTCGACGTAGACGGGCAATCCGAGAGCATGCAGCACGAGAAGATGCCTGCACTGCCTTTCATCAAGGCTCTCAACCGCATATCCTTGATCAGATACGTCTTCATCGCCGAGGTCTTGTCTACGCAATATCAATTCCATCGATATTGCCATCTATGACTGCGATTCTTGTGTCGCCATGCTTAGCAACACGCGTAAGTCCGATAGACGAAAGCCTGCTCATAGCTAGGTGATAGCTAAGGAATTCGGAGAATATTTGACAGATAATGACAGACTGCTGCTCGCTTTAAGGGTGTCGCAATGGCATATTGGTCTCCAATCAATTCAAAAGAAGACTATAATCTTTTCTTAGAAGCCGACATGCGCAGATTTAATATACAAAAATGGACGGCTTTTAGCCGTTTCTATAAAGTCATATTAGCTTGGCAGCGTTTGTTGAGAAAAGCCGAATATTATCATAACTGCAAAACTTCACTATCTTGGAGACCTTACAACCTTTATCTTCGACGCAAGCTGCAACAATCAAGCATAAAACTCGGCTTTACCATTCCATTAAACGTTTTTGGGCCGGGATTACACGTGGTCCATTGGGGTACGATTATAGTAAATGCAAATGCAAAGGTTGGGGCAAATTGCACTGTTCACAATTGCACGCACATCGCACAAAGGACGTGGGATTCGGATAAGGCACCTAAGATAGGTGACAACGTGACGATTCTTGCAGGGGCTCGAATACTAGGGGATATAGAACTCGCAGATGGCATAATTGTGGGGGCTAATGCTGTCGTCATTGAATCGTTCACTGAACCAGGTATTACAATCGCTGGCGTTCCTGCAAAAAAGATCCGCGATTGAGGCACGAAAGATTTTTGGAACGCTTAAGAATCACTAATAATGCTCTGTATTCACATCCAATTTACGGATAAGGCGTAAAAAATCAAAATGATGTTTTTCCACGTTCTGATAGTAGCCTAGAATAGTAAACATTTATTTCATAATTTTCCATCATCATATTACACGCTCTTCATCTGGAGCAGAGATGTTAAAGAAAAAAGATATCATTGAAACATATCGATGGGCTATTAATCCTGTCAGGACGTTTGGGGAATTACTTACGTTAGCGCAGGATTGTGTTGGGACACTAAATGCGAACAATGACAATGCCGTGCGAAATGAGAATATTCTAAATTTATATTTCATGTTTTGTGCTTGCCAACAAATTATATCTGATTATATGCATTCAAGTGGATTCATGCGCGTGGTTTACGTTTTAAGAAGATTCACGGTTCAGAGTGTTCCGAATCGATCGGAATCATATAGAATAATAAGATCGATCGTACGAAAAATTGCCAGATTCATTATTCCCCTTATAGAGAAAATGCATAATGTCCAGATACGAAATCTCTATCGCATACATAATGATACACTGGATGTCTGCAACAAATTGGCTGGGCTTATTTATCTAGAGAGAATTGAAGAGAAAGAGCCTGATCTGGTTGATTTAGCTTCATTTCTTGCGCAGAATATAACTTCCTTAAGAAGAGTAAAGTATACGAGAGCGCTACGAGATAGTTTCCTAAGAATACCTACGGTTTTCAAAGATGAGCCGTTTGGGCCAGAGGACTGTTTTTCCTTGGGTAGGCGTGCCTCCGGAGACCTTTCTAATAACGTGAATATTGGGAACGTTCTCATCGTCGGCATACGGACATCGGGTTGTTATATGGCCCCCCTTTGTATGATGGCGATGCGCAATAATGGGTTGAAGAATATCTCCATAATCACGTATAGACCAGGATATGGTTTGTTCAGTCAGGAAAGAAATGCAATAGAGAATACCATAAAAAATAACAATGGGATAGTTGTGGTAGTCGACGATGCGCCTTATTCTGGTTCTGCAGTAGAGAAGGTGTGCGATGACCTCATAAAATTGGGAGTGCCAACAGCCTCTTTGCGGATCATGGTCCCGAAATTTGAGGAGGCTCCTTATTGGAAAAAACAACACCCGAACAATAATAAACTGAGCGCATTGAAGGGCGAACATGTTCAACAGAACACAACACTCATAAAGACAATAACCATTGAACGGTCTGGTCTATATATAGGCCAGTATCTAAACACTGATTGGATAAGACGGCAGCTTAAAGAAACAGGCTTTTTTGCTGACGAATTAACGATAACTGATGTTACCGAAGATATTTTTTATCGTGGCAAGAATGAAAGACTTAGAAGCAAAGGACTCTTGTATAGACCTAAAAGACCCTTTCCACGATATAAACGCATTTTTAAAATAAACTGGAAGGATGAAGAGAATAAGGATCAGACTAAACACATTCTTGCTATCAGTGTTGGTCAGGGATTCTGGGGCTATCCTATAAAAATACTGTATGAACACCTGGCAGATTTTGTACCCCATTTATATGCTTTGAATGATGGAGTCGCACTGATGGAATGGTGCGAACGGTCTGAATCGGTTTCTATCGGAAAGGCGGTAAAAAAAGAGAGATTGGACGAGATGGCTTCTTATATCTTGAAAAGAGCTGCTTTGCCCACGTTAACATCGTTAGAAACAATATACAGGATGGAATCTAATGGGAGTGGACTAGATTCGCTTAACGCGATGTTTGGAAGAGGCCTCGGACTTTATGGTTTGTTATACGTGAGGGTACTAAGATCAACGAAAAAACTTTCAAAGATTTTAGGCAATGGGGCAAGGTGTGCCATAGATGGTAAAATCGGTCCACAGGAATGGATCGTTTGCCGAGACAGTGAATCAAGTTCTTTTTTAAAGATTGACTATGACGAGCATGCATATGACTGGCGTGACTTGAGAATTTTTGATCCACTTTATGACTTAGCCAGTGTAATTTTCGAATACTGCCTTGACGAAGCTAGCGAGGATATCCTCACGGAAAAGTTTAAGGACAACAACCCAGGTGCAACTGATAACATAGACAAAAAGATGCTTTTTTACAAGGTGCTATACGCCTTTTTGTTAAAGGAGGCATTAAGCATATCTCTCAGTGGAGGATATAGTACTGGAGCTTTACCACCAAGCACAAAAAAAGAACATATTATGCAAGAGAAGCTTAACGCGAAATGTAATAGTTTTTTAACTAACACCATAAATTCATATCTGGCTTTACCCTTAAAATCCATTCCAATTTCAAAAGAACCTATTGCAGTTTTTTCAATCGATGTTGATAATGTAATAGAATCGGAGCGCTTGGGGTTTTCAGCTGCGTCAAAATCTTCCATTGAATCCTTCTCGATGTTAAAAAAAGCTGGGTTTCTTCCGGTATTGAATTCCGGTCGGAGCTTGGAAGAGATTAAGTCAAGGTGTGCGGCTTTTGGTATCCCTTACGGTATTGCAGAACACGGGTCAGTTATATGGGATTCATATAAAAAAGAAACAATTACACTGCCAAGCAAGCAACAGGTGCAGAAGAAAACAAGACTGTTAAAAGAATTGAGAAAGGACAAAAATATTATTATAGATGATGGGTTTTGTTGTGGTCTCAGAGTCTTCAATCGCATTGGGTGGCATTCATATCCCGTCAATGAAGTGCTATTGAAAGAATATTTTAATAGCCTAGGAATTGTCGATCTGAGGGTTATTCAAGCTCCCGGGAAAACCGACATTGCCTACAAGCTAATCGATAAAGGAACGGCATTATACACACTATTGAACCGTATCGGGAGGGGTGCGCTCCCGATATATGCCATCGGAGATAGCATTCCTGATGCGTCCGTACTACAAATAGCAGACACCGGTTATGTTCCATCGAATTGTTCACAGGAACTGAGAGGGAAGCTGGCCGGCCGAGAGAACATTATTTTTACACCTTATCCTTATCAGCTAGGCTTGCTCTGGGCCGTAAAAGATACACTAAAAAAACATTCTATTACCATGAAAAACCATTACATCGTTACGGATGAGGTATCAAGTATGTTTTCTCAGCATGAAAAGATACAAAAACTAAGTCCATACATTCATACGTTAAAAGAGATGGCCATAGCGTTGCGTATGCTTTCTAAAGTGGGATCTTAATCAGGTATGATATCAAAGAAAACCTGATAATGGTGATATAACGTAAACTTTACGATAGCCGAATCTCTTGATATATTGCTTTTATAGAAAATGTAAAAGACCCGCCCGCCAGCCGGGGAGTTTCACTAATTTTTAGCATGGTGACGCAGACAACTAAACGAGCTCCACGCACTTGAGAGGTCATCACGGCAAGGCCATTCCAACCATACACGCAGGAATGCCTTTTAGGGCAGCCTCACCGGCAATATACATCTACCGTTTGAGAGGTTCCTGTATTTTTTAAGCACTGGTTTAAAAGA
The DNA here is from genome assembly GCA_964355295.1 of uncultured Methanomicrobia archaeon. Classification (GTDB taxonomy): domain Archaea; phylum Halobacteriota; class Bog-38; order Methanoflorentales; family Methanoflorentaceae; genus Methanoflorens. Next base: position 15,644 of record CAYHCZ010000017.1, on the reverse strand, counting down.
TTAAATTCCAAGCCTGAAGCATCTACAGCGCGCCGTTTAAGAAATGAGTCACTTTAATAGCGCTCTTCAAAATCGCCTTGGCAATCCCTACAGCTTCTTACCGGTTTGTTAATTTCGCAACAAAATGAAATCCCATTTCGGGGTTCAACTGAATATCATAGTCCCATTCCCCATATTCCACCATGTTATTCCCAGAACCTCGTGCGAAATCTTGATGCCTAAACGGATGCTGCTCCTGAAATTCAAACCCGAATTCTGCAAATTTTTCCCGCCACCATTCATATGGTTTGACTGTTGGATGGTAGGTAACCCCCTTCTGCAGAGCGGCCACAGCAGCTTCGTTGATACCGATTCCGATCTTGCCCCCTTTGAAAAAAGGTATCGAGCCGATGAAATAACCGTTAATCTTCAAATGGTTCTTCACATTTTGAAAGACTTCCGGCAGATCTTCTTCACGAATATGTTCCAAAAATTCCCACGCACTGATTATATCCGCCGAAAATTTGACAAAAACATCCTGATTGGTCAATGACTCTGCACAGATCTCAATCTGAAAAGGTTTTGTGGCATCCGCAGTAAAAAGATGTGTATTAGAGAAAAGCTTCCATTCCGCTCTTCCAGATCTCAAGGAAACATCGGAACCTTCAATCCCAACAGCATGATGCCCACGAAGTAAAAAATCCAAGATCAGACCACCACCCGAACACCCGAGATCAAAATAATCTAAAATCTTCCCTGGAAACAGGCGTTCACACGCTGTAACAAAACTTAAACACCTTGTATTATCAAAAACTGCTCCCCACGGAAATATGTGGTCAATACTTTCGACTGCAACAGGAAAATCCGTTGTAATTTTGAATTTATGTTTTTGAAGAGGAAAAAACCCAGACTGAAATAAAACGGTCAGGATATCGTGTGAATATCTTTCATTTTGATAAAATTTATAGCTATCATGATAAATTTGATCAAATGCGTTGACTTGGTCAATAAGAGGTTGTGTTCCAACTACTCGTCTGAAAAACCTTAAAATCTTGTAACTCAAGCTCATTTTTTCTCCATTCTTGTATCCCATCCCATTTTTTCGAAAATTCAGATGCAATGATGATTTCTATTTATTGTGTTTAATAATCCAAATTGTGACTGTAGGTCTTAGAGAGTATGAGTGAAAGAAATATTCGCTTTATTTGCTATCAATGCATTCAAAAATTGTATAATTTTGGTCTATCACTCCCCCTCTTGCTGAGGGGATGATTTTGAACCCTATTCCTGAATATTTATAATCTGTTATCAGAGGGTATTCTTCACCACATATTTCCGGTATGTAATGCAAAGTAACAGCTCTTTAAAGATGAATGATTAGAGAAGCTACGCATCAGCCGTTATTCAGTGTTCATTCAACCGCCATATAAGATCAGCGGTCGGAATTTGCCAGAACCACTCGTGTGTCCCGCCGTTAATCGTATAAAGGACTACTTCGGTGTCGTTTGAGCCGCCGACATTGGTGGCCACCGCGAGATTGCCGCCTACTTGCCGCCTTGGAACGGAAACGGTCCCATCGTGCAATGCGGTCCCACTTCCATCCGCTGTCAGTTTCAGTTACGAATACTTTATGGTCTGCGGATTCTATCTTCCAAAAACCGAGGCAAATGAGGCCGTTGCCCATTGCATGTATCCCGTCAAAACATGACGGAAAGGATATTTGAGCGGAGGCCACAAACATTGCGAGCTGCGCGGTAGGATGTTTCCGACGGTTTGTATGAGGTTTAGCACAATAGTTTCCCTTCGATATCGCTCAATGTCCTGTTCGTTCACTTTTTGCACCAAAGCATTTATCTTGTCTTCTTTCTTAAGTTGTTAACGCGGCGAGGCAATCATCGTGCACAAAAACGTTAATGGAAATCTGGGACTGCTCAAGCGTTTTCTCCGGTCTGCGGCCTCGTGTATCCTTAGACCTATAAAGAATTTTTTTCTGTAACGTGACAAAAAAACAACCACCTCGTGCAATCATGAGCATACAACTACACACAGATTGTGTTTTACTTTAAGGAATCTCTAATAATGTCTAAAGATACGGCAGCCATAATAGGACCACGAACGCCCTACAATGCCATTCTTGAGTTCTTCACAGCTAACTGCAACTTGCGATGTATCTACTGTGGCATACAAACCGACAAAGAAAACTCCCCCGACTACCCTCGGCAACAGATGGCCCCCGAGGTCATCGACCACGCCAAGCAGTTGTTTGCTCGTGACCAGCCAAGGTTTATTCAACTCTGCGGCAACGGCGAAACGACAATGCTGGAGGATTGGACTGCGATATGTGAGCCATTTCTCTCTCTCTCTAACAACGTCATGATCATCTCAAACCTCGCAAAGGTACTGAGTTGGGAGGAGGCTTCGTTTCTTTCACGCTTCGACAACGTTTGGACCAGCATTGACACAGCAGATGCGGAACTTCTCAGGGAGATTCGAAGGCCTGCAGAGCTTCGCAATATCGTGATGAACCTTAACCTTGTGAAAACGGCGGCAGTTGTCCAAATGCACCCCCCTCCCGTCATCACCATCAATTGCACGGTCACGACGAAGAACTACCGGGAACTTACGCGGCTCGTTGCAATGGCTTCAGCTTTAGGCGTTGCCCATGTCCAGTTCTCGGATGTTTCTGAGACAGCAACCGCAATCGCGCATGGGGTACGCTCTATTACAACCCTTGACTCAGTCGCCGTGAAAGAAGCAGCATCGGAGTTCCAACGTGCCAGCGCGTTGGCGGCGATGAGCGGGGTAACCACTAGTGTGAGTAGCCCGCGGCTAGAAGCCCTGCTTACGGAGCGTGGTGACGCGAAGGCAGACGCATCTTCAGCAAACCGGTCGACGGTGCTATGCTTGCAGCCTTGGGATGGATTCTGGGTCAACGCAGACGGCCATGCTTCTTATTGTTGTAGGCAGATAGCTCCGACAGACAGAGACATCTCCTGCTACGAATCTGTCAGGGAAATCCTGAATGATGCGAATGTCGTGCATTTGCGCGAAGAACTTCTGTCAGGATCCTGCCCAGAGATGTGTCTATCATGCGAACTCGGGCAACCCAGCGATCCCAGCCGCCTAAGGCGAGCGATTCTTCTTCACGGTCAAAGTAAGCTTGTGGCAGTTGCTCGGCGTCTTCCATTCGCGCGTGCCGCATGGAGAACTCTTGGACGGGTTCAACGCGCACCCCCGTTATGAAGCAGTTTTCGCTAACGGTTGGCGTGCGACACAAGAACAGATATAACTAAAGCTAAACGACTGCTATCGTAAAGCCCCCAAACTGGCCTTGAACGAGGCCTAGAATGGCAAATTTTATAGGTCTCGTTGACCATCGGCGGAGATGAAAACCCCAAGTAACAACGTCTTTCCAAGTTTAAAATGAAAATGGTAATACAACATGCAAATAACCGCCTTCAAGCGAATCTTAACACTTCAAAGGGAGATCTAAATCATAATCCGCCTAGCGTAAAATCACTAAGCTATGAAGGGTCTAGATGGATTCTAAGGCACTAATCAAATACAGCAGATATCAAAAGATTAAGCGAACGGAAGTTGAATTATGCGACCTATTTTTTCTGGCATGGTTCACATCTCAGCTTTTATCAGTCTCGCGGTTTGAGCAAACCGAAAATCAACCGTTTTTCATCATGAGTTGCGAATTTCTATTTAATGATAGCGTTAAGAGCGGGATTCCGGTCCCGCTCGGCACCAGCTTCAATGTGACGGGCGAACCGAACAGCGAATCGCCCATAGAAGCGATCCACCGCTTTTTTTCTACACAGGCCTGGATTATCTAATTTTAGGTGACACCTGCTAGGACCGTGGGCCCAACAAGAAACCCCAGACGCGACTTCAAAGAGCAGATCAGCAATCTCAAAGCGGTGAAGCTTAAAGCGTTTAACACATATATCCCGGTCTGCAAGAGGGCCGAGTTTTTGGCGTGGTGCTCAGCAGGGTCAATTGGCACGAACCTGATGGGATCTGAAGTTTAGTTGGGCGTTATCACAGGTGATACCTCCTTCCTATCCTAAGTGTCATCCTTTCCGATTGAGATCGCCGAAATATTGATACGAATAAATAGAGTGAAGGACAAAACTGAGTTTAGGGATACTTCTTTGACGTCTATGCGACGATTATTTCAACAAAGTCACCACCGACCTACAAGTGTCGTAGGGGTATAGCTTGTTTAGCAAAAAAGCGGCTGTGCTTGTCGCGCTTGTTGTAATCGCGTCACTCTTTGTAGCAGGATGCACAGCTAGCACTAAAGTCCAGGGACCCCAATCTGATCTCTCTACCATTCCCCTTGGAAGTCTAACTCGGGATCCGGTGATAGCCGAGATGATCGCGGCGATGAATGAAAGCAATATTTATAATACAACGGACGCGCTGCAGCGCATTCCAACGCGCCTGTACGGGACCGCCGGAAACGTCGAGGCCGCCAACTTGCTCTACACTAGGCTTTCCAGCATTCCAGGGATAAGGGTCCAATACGAGGATGGAAGTTACAAAAATATCATTGCGACCCTGCCGGGGACGAACACGTCTTCTGCGGAAGTAGTGATGGTGGGTGCGCATTACGATAGCATATCATCCGGCCCTAAAGCTCCTGGCGCTACCGACGATGCATGCGGCGATGCCATTGTCCTTGAGCTGGCCAGGGTTATGAGCCAACATCAATTCAATCACACCGTTGTATTTGCGTTGTGGAACGATGAAGAGGGAGGTCTAAAAGGAAGCAATGCATATGCCGAATCCGCCGCCGCGAGCTCGGAAAAGATCCCCCTTTACATTAATTTTGACTCCTCCTGCTATGATCCTGGGAGTCACTTTATTCTTGATATCATGTACAATAGCCAATCTTCATGGGCAAAGGAGATGATGACCGGGGATAATACAGTTTATGGTATCAATTTTACCCTGACTTATAACGTACATACATGCAGTGCCGACTATTTGTCATTCTGGTCACACGGATACCCTGCTGTGATGACACATTCAGAGACGCACGGGCCTCAACACACGCCATCAGATACAATCGATCAGGTTTCGTTTAAATATGCTCTTAAAAATGGTCAGCTGGGTATGGCAGTACTAGCACAGGTTGTAGAAGTTCAGGGGGTTGCGCACAACTCGTGATGTCAGACACTTAGACTTCCGAAAATTGAAGATGTAAGAGGCAATCTGGCGTTCATTGAAGAGAATCGCCACGTACCGTTTGAGATCAAACGAGTCTACTACCTCTACGACGTCCCCGGTGGAGAGTCGCGAGGCGGACACGCGCGCAAGCAGCTTCAACAGTTATCATAGCTGCACGATAGCGCCTCCACGCTCAAATAGCCCGACACTACCGCGACGGCCTCACCTGACACATTTGCTATGAAGCAAGTATAAACGTAACGAAACGTGAAGGCCAAAGCACGCTCCAATATTAGGCTTACGTCCCTCACCTCCCGACTTGTTTTTTTAAATCGATTCAGAATAACAGCCCGAGTTTAGCAATGTACCCTTTTGGATGATCTGATTCTTTCGCTTCTCGGCTTTGTCACTGCCTGATCCCCCCAGATAGCGCCACGTTCACGCGTGCTTTGAGCTTCGGATTATGCACTGTCAACTGATCTTAACTGACGGAGGAGTTGCACGATTCCGATGAAGAGATCTTTGTCCAATAAAAAAAGAACCACTGAATAGACCAAAAGGCTTGCAGCTGTCACGATGGCCAGTATGGTCAAGTCTTGTGTGACTCCCAGTTTCTCTAGCGAGATTTGAAGGAGAGACGCAATAATCCCTAATGCGAGCGTGGCCAATGTAACTGACCATAGCGGTGCTAGTGCAGACTTTACTTTCAAGTCTACCAATCGAAATGCGATGGCAAAAACAGGATAAGCTGTTAAATATATCGCTACCGTGTACGCGATAACAACCCCTTCGACCCCCCAACGAAGCCCGACAAAAAAGGAAATAACAAGTACGACACTCGTAAAGATGCTCAATTTGAACTGCTCATCAGTCCTGCCCTGAGACATGAAGATCCAATGTACATTTATTCCTATAGACTGTTCTATTCCTGCTAACGCGAAAATTTGGATTAACGGGATCACAGTTATCCATTTTGGACCGTAAACCACCCGGATAAGCTGCGGCGCCGCGACAAGCACCCACGCCATTAACGGAAAAGAGATGGCGCCGATGTAGCGATTAGCTCTAACATAAGCGTTACGCACCAACTGTTTGTCGTGTTGGATTATCGAAAGTGCAGGAAACATGACGCGCCCGATGACTTCGAAGATGGTATTCGTCGGCAACACAAGCAAGTTGTAAGCTAGGTTGTAGAAGCCGAGGGCACCGGAGCCAAGAAACCGCCCAACAAGAAGATTGTCCATGTTCAGAGCGAAATAGTTAACGAAAACAGATCCTGTGAGGTTCGCGCCGTACCCTAATAGCCCTTTCACGTGCTGCAACCCAAGCAAAAAATGGGGAACCCATCGAGCATAAATCAAATAAAAGACAGTCAAAAACACAGTGGAAAGAACCGCGTTCCAAGCCAAACTCCAGACACCGTATCCAGAAAAAGCCAAGAAAATAGCTATGGGACCAGAAATCGCGATGGCGCCGGTCTCGATGATGGCAATGGCTTTGAAATTCATGCGTTTTAAGAGCAGCGGATACGATACAATGGAAAATGAAGATATGAAAAAGGTCGTGGATATAAACACGATAATGGGGGTCAGTCGCGGTTCAGAATAGAAAGCAGCTATTAACGGCGCAGAAGCTGCCAAAGCCACGGTCAGCAACCCGCCCAAGGCCACGTTTATCCAAAAAATCGACGATAACGCCTCATCACTAACCTCATCCCTTTGCACTATAGCACTCTGCAATCCAAATCCCGAAAAAATAGCCGCAAAATTCGAAAACACGAGCACCATAGCAATCAGTCCGAAGTCGCTAGGCATAAGCAATCTCGCTAAGATCGCAGAAATCAGTATTGACATTAGCATTTGAGCAAGTTTTGACGTTGCAGTCCAGCCAATGTTGCGTACGGTTCTCGTCTCTAGGGTCATGCTAGTTCGTGGAAGGACACGTTATGGCGCACGTCTCACAGCTTCATTAGCCTCGCGCTCGATCAGTTGACGCTGTCAGGACAAACCTCAACGTCCGGTACAGTATCAAGCTTCTCGGCTACCAAGCCGCAATATGGCGTAAGCCTTTAAATGCACGTCTAACACGTAAAACCTGTCATTTCGTTCCAATAGAACGAATCGCCCTGCTGAAAATACTGAAAGGAGCAAAAACTAGGGAATGCTTAGTTTATTGAGCATTGTGATGCCAAAATGCTAGCGCAGCGATCGTGTAGTTCGAAGATGTGTCTCTAATATCGTTATGGAAAAGATCGGTCTCCTTTTTTTTCGAGTTTCGCTCAGGAGACCTGTGAAATTAGACTCTAAGCACTTGAGGGAAAATTGACTTTCTCGTTAATTCTATACAGTATTTTTAGGAAGTCATTTGGCCATCCTCGCAAGTCGCGCTCACCGGGTATGCACTGCTGAAAGAGTAGCAAGGTGACGTCAGTTCTCATTCGCACGCCGATGCTCGTATGGGACCTGCGTCACAGTAGCCTAACGCCGATCTTCTGTGTCACCGTCCCCACGACCCCACGTTATCAAACGATCGTCATGAGGCATGCCTTCGGAATTTGAAACGTCAAGATACTATTGGGTTGCGGGCGTCGCTGCGACAACCGCTGATCCTGCCACCTGTAATCTGCCCGGCGATTGATATGCACGAGCATGCTTCGCGAGTTAGGCCCCGCGATGTGAAGCTATTGACGTCTGATAAAATATGCGAGCTGCGGCAAACATTAAAGATTGGCTCGTCACCTCGAAACAAACTATCTCGAGGCTTCGTAATGGCTAAGCGCAGCTTGGAATGACGCACGCAAGTAGCTATGTCCTTAGAATACCCTATAGTTACCCTTGAATGGTCCAGCTATGCCCAAAGCCTGCGGCGCTTCTTACTGCAACGACCTAAAAATACGGCAAGATTATTGGAAAGATTACTTATAGAATTGATAGGAAAGATGGTAATCCAGGGAAAAGCAAATAATATGCGTACCCCTTTTAGTAGGTATTTACATGTCATTTAGCTTGGCAAGGCGCGCAACGACTGCAATCCGACTCACTCGCAATAAAATGCTGCGCCCTTATTACTGTCGTGCTTTGCATTCCTATAGCACTGAGCCATGGTTTGCGCGCTTGATTGATTGTCAGCGCGAAATAGCTGCGTACTCAGATACCCCATCATATTATGCCGATAAGTATCAGGCAGAAGAAATTTATTATTGGTTGCATATCCCAAAGTGGCTATACCACGACTACCAAGCGTCAGCAGTGCGTTACCTTGACATTGGCTGCGCGTTCGGCGTGCTTGCGCTCTATGCCAAAGAATTGTGCACTCCAGAAGTTTATTGCACGGACATGCGGCATGACATAAGCTCGACACTTATCCGACAGTACTCGCTCCACTTCGTACAGAATAATATCGAACTGGACCCCTTGCCGTGGAATGAGCCGTTTGACATCATCGTACTGTCAGAAGTCATTGAGCACTTCAACTTTCATCCACTGCCTACGCTAAAAAAAATCAGATCGCTGCTAGTTAACCGCGGCAGGCTCTATCTAAGCACGCCAGATGCGATGCAATGGGGCCGTACTAAATATTACAAAACGCTTGCTGAAATCCCCCAGCCATCTTCAGACGGCCACGAGTTGGTTGAAGACCATATATACCAATTCAACAGAAGAGAATTGTTAGCGGTTCTCAAAGAAGCAGGATTTACGGTTGAGCGCTGCGCATATGCGCCCGGCGTTGTTGGAAGGCATTTTAACCTATGTTTAACAACACATTAAAGCTTTATAATCGCGCTGGTATTGGTTGCTCAAACCAACATAGCAATACTCTTTTCAACAATCACAACGCTTGCCAACCTCTGCTTTTCTAGTCAGGCATTCAACTAAGCGCAATTAGAGAAGTTGCTGACGTTTCTCTCTGAAGGGCTTGCCAATTCATGTTTCTAAAAAAGCAACTCAAAAATAAGGAATGAAACAAGCGGCAAAGTTTTCATGGCGTGATTCAGCAAAAAAATGTTATCTGGTGAAATGGAAAAAATTGTATCAAACTAGGCAAAAACAGATTGTTTATGTGATTGACTTCTCTAGCGTAAGAACAGAACCACGTCTTAACTACACAATCCAGTTTTATGATCCCAAACGTAGAGACAACTAACAAAGAAACAGAGATGTAGACATTTGGTTTTGTGTAAGCCTAACTCGTCTCTGCGACTTATTGTTTGCGGACTCCTATTTTGTTAATCGTGTTATCCCGCATCTAAATAAACAAAAAACGCTTTTATTACTCATTACAATCAACGTTAGTTAAGGAATCAAGGTAGAACCGTCCTATTTTTGAAAAATATTTTAGTAAGTATTGTTATTCAGACTAATAAAAACCAATTCAGTATTAGCTAACCAAGAAAAAAGCCGACTCTATACGCAAAAGCCTTGACAAAAGAGACAACCAGAAGCTGCATTGAGCTGGCTGCCAGCACCTTCTTCAAATTACGTCTGCTAGCCCTTCTCGTTTGCAACGGGTTGTTCGGAAACTGGATCTTTCTGAGTATTTTAGCGGACTTCCCAAAACTGTATGAGTGGCGTGCGGCATCCACCAAATTGCGTTCTTCGACATGACAAACTGCTCTAGGCAGCAGTTTCACCTTAGTCGACAGCTGAGCAGCCGCAAAATAGAGAATTCCGTCGTCATGTGCATGTATTTTCTCACAAATATCGTCAGGAATTGACTGGCGAAGTTGGAATCTTGTTCCGATCGCAAAAACAAAAACAATAACTTACGAAACTTCGCTTATCCTGAACGCTCTACCTTACGGCACAAACGACTGATCATATCCACGAGGCATCTCGAAATGGCTATTCAGTGTAGATTGACGAAGCGCGTGCAAAACGGTTAAAAAAACGATGCGCAAAGACCGCCGGCCAAAGGTTTCAATCATTGTCTTAAACTGGAACGGCAAACACGATACGGTTGAATGCTTAGAATCGTTGAGCCATTTAACTTACCCCAACTACGAGGTCATGGTGGTAGATAACAGTTCGGCTGACGGCTCTGTTGAGCATTTTAAGGCTCGCAAGCTAGAAATCAAAGTCATCGAAAATCTGGAAAACCTCGGATTTGCTGAAGGGGATAACGTCGGAATTCGCGCTGCGCTGCAAGAAGGCACCCAGTATATCCTCCTCAATAAAGACACGATTGTGGACCCACAGTTCCTAGATGAGCTGGTGAATGTAGCGGAGCGAGACCCCCGTGTCGGCTTTGCCGGGCCCAAAGTCTATTACTATGACTATAATGGCCGTGGAAGAAAAGACGTAATCAACTGTGCGGGCGCTAAGCTTGATATGTGGAGAGGGAGAGTCCTCGCTATCGGGGGTCGTGAAGTTGACAGCGGACAGTATAATAAGGTACAGCAAGTGGACTACGTCAGTGGGGTCTGTCTTTTAGTGAAGACAAGAGTAGTAACAGAGATCGGATTACTAGATTCAAGGTTCTTCGCGTACTGGGAAGAAACCGATTGGTGCCGGCGTGGCCATAAAGCGGGATATACTTCGGTTTGTGTCCCACCGGTTAAGATTTGGCACAAGATAGCCGCGTCAAGCGGTGGCAGACCAAACGTCTACTACATGACCAGAAATACATTTTTGTTTATGAGAAAGAATGCTTTGAAGAGGCAATATGTCAGGTTCTTGATCGGCTTTTTCGTGTATCCCTTCTGGCGACGGTCCGTGGATTTCTTTCTTGAAAAAGATTTGAAGTCATTGAGAATGTACAGCAAAGGAGTGTTCGATGGGCTCTTTCATTGATTCCATTGAATTTTGGCCGTGACAATGCGCGCATATCATCAACGGAAAGGAGACGGCGGCGATGTAGCGATTAGCAGTAATATAAGCGTCGCTCACCAGCTGTTTGTCGTGTTGGATTATCGAAAGTGCAGGAAACATGACGCGCCCGATGACAGCCGAGATGTTACTCGTCGGAAACACAAGCAAGTTGTAAGCTAGGTTATAGAAGCCGAGGGGAGCGGAACCAAGAAACCGCCCAATAAGAAGGTTGTCCATGTTTAGAGCGAAATAGTTAACGAAACTGAATCCTGTGAGGTTCGCACCGAACCCCAATAGCCCTTTCATGTGCTGCAGCCCAAGCAAAAAATGTGGAACCCATCGAGCATAAATCCACGTGAAGACGACCGTAACAAATGCAGATAGCACCGTGTACCAAGCCAAACTCCAGACTCCGTATCCGGAAAAAGCCAAGAAAATAGCTATGGGGCCAGAAATCCCAATGGCGCAGATGCCGATGACGGCAAGGGCTTTGAAATTCATGCGTTTCGTAAGCAGCCCATTTTGCACGTTGCCAAATGAAGCGATGAAAAAGGTTGTGGATATAAACACGACAAGCGGGGTCAGTCGTGGTTCAGAATAGAAAGCAGCTATTAACGGCGCAGAGGCTGCCAATGCTAGCGTCAGCAACGCGCCCAAGCCGACGTTAATCCAAAACGTCGACGATAACGCCTCGTCACTAACCTCCTTTTTTTGTACAATAGCAGATGTCAATCCAAAACTTGAAAAAATGGCCACGAAATTCGAAAACACGACCACCATAGCGATCAGGCCGAAGTCGCTGGGTGTAAGTAACCTCGCTAAGATCGCAGAAATTAGTATTGCCATTAGCAGTTGAGCTATTTGTGACGTTGCAGACCAGCCAATGCCGCGTACGGTTCTCGTCTCTAGGGTCATGCTAGTTCGTGGAAGGACACGTTATGGCGCACGTCTCACGCTGCGTTAGCCTCGCGTTCGCTCAGTTGACGCTGTCAGGACAAGCCTTAAAGTTGATACGGCATCTAGTCACTCAGCTACCAATCGCAATACGGGCGCAAGTCTTCAATGCACGTTTAATACGTAAAACCTGTCATTTCGGTCAAGCGCACTAAATCGTCTTCTTAAGTATATCGTAGGTGCAAAAATTAGAGAAGGCTTAGCTTACTTACGTTGTGGTCAAAATGCCCGTCGTAACGATCGAAAAGCATTGCGGGGTAGAAGTGAATCAAGAGAATTTGATTGCGGTAGAAGTGAATAAAGAGAAGTTGATTGCAGTGAGAGAACAGTTAGATATATAGACGCGAATACAATTGTTGACGCCTTGAGATCCTATATAATCTGCAAGTATGAGTCAATATTCAGAGGGAACGTAGGCGTCCGGAACCATCTCTTAGTGAATAAGGAGAATCTGATTGTCAATTCCTTTTATGAGGTGCGTGAAAATGGAAACTGGTGAAGAGAGCTTTAAGCGCGGACTATAAAAAATACCACGTCACTGAAACACTCTTCCCTAACTAGTAGCACGCTGATCTAAAAGAGAGAAGTTGATCAGGAACACGATAAACATTGAAGCATCTGATGCTGCATATTTGGATGAGTTAATGAAGCAACTAATATTACTGAACTACCCGCGAAAACTCGCACGTCGTGCTTAAAAGATTTGAAGTGTCTGCGAAAATTATGATACCCTTCATCGATTTAACCAGAGAATATGCTGAAATCGGGGGCGAGATTACCAGCATCATCCAACGAACGCTTGAAAATGGGTGGTTTATCCTTGGACAACAACTGAGGGAGTTTGAAAGTGAGTTTTCCCGTTATATCGGAGCTAAGTATGGAATCGGTGTGAATTCAGGTTCCGATGCTCTTTTTCTTGCCTTAAAAGCATTAGGAATCGACGAAAATAGCGAAGTTATAACTGTTTCTCACACGTTTATCTCAACAGCCGATAGCATTATGAGGTGTGGAGCAAAACCTGTCTTTGTCGATATCGAGCCTGACACTTATTGCATCAATCCTGCGCTGATCGAGGACAAAATAACAAAAAAAACCAAGGCCATTTTGCCCGTCCATCTTTACGGGCACCCAGCGAACATGGGTTATATCCTTGAGATCGCAAAAGAACACGGTCTTTCTGTAGTCGAGGATGCATGTCAAGCGCACGGGGCAGAATATTATGGGAAAAAGGTAGGTAGCATTGGGGATGTGGGGTGTTTCAGTTTTTATCCGGCGAAAAATATCGGTGCCTATGGGGACGGAGGGATCGTCACGACAAACGATAGTAGCTTGGCAGAAAGAATAACGTTGCTGAGGAATTATGGCCAATCTAAGAAATACCATCACGACCTTGTAGGTGTTAACAGCCGTTTGGATGAGCTACAAGCGGCGGTACTGCGAATCAAACTATCGCGCTTGGATACGTGGAACGAAAAGAGGAGGCGTATAGCCAAACTATATGCGGAAGTACTCGATCAAACAGGCATAATTCTGCCGACTGAAAGAACCTATGCAAAGCATGTATACCATTTGTTCGTAACGCGATTAGCTAAGAGAGACAAGTGTCATCGATTGCTGCAAAAGAAAGGCATTCAGACACAGATTCACTATCCAATACCTGTCCATAAGCAAAAAGCCTATCGAGAGTTTGAGCATGCGCAAGACTTGTCGTTCACTGAGATGATCTGCAACGAAATTCTGTCTTTACCACTCTATCCCTGGTTAACCGATGAAGAGGTTATGGATATAGTAGGGGCAACAAAAGATGCCATTAGTTAGCGTAGTGATCCCCTCATACAATCACGAGAAGTTTGTCGCTGAAGCTATTGAGAGCATTCTCAATCAAGACTTCGACGACCTTGAATTGATCATTGTCGATGATGCTTCGGAAGATACATCAAGACAAATAATTCAAAAATACGCGGAGGAAGACGCTCGAGTGCGCGTAATTTTTCATGAGACGAACCGCGGAATCGCAAAGACAGTCAACGACGGTATTGCGGCTGCGACAGGAAAGTTTCTAGCGGTCACTGCATCAGACGATGTTTGGATGAATGATAAGCTCAGCAAGCAACTTGCGATTCTTGAATCCGATGAGAATCTGGTCGTTTGGACTGAGGCAGAGATTATCGATGAGCATAGCCAACTGGTGAGCCCTACGTGGCGTGAATTTTGGCCCCGCGAAGTGGCACAGCAAACAGGGGACGCGTTCCACGACCTCTTGGGGCGATGGGAGGTGCAGATCCCCTCAACACTGCTGGTTAAAATGGCAAATCTGGGCGACATTCGATATGATGAAAGTCTAAAGTACGTAAACGATTATAAATTCAGTCTAGAGTTAGCAGCGAATTATTCGTTTTATTTCATACCGGAACCGCTCCTTCAGTACCGAATACACGGAAGCAATGTCTGCGGCGTTCGTGGGTTCCAAGGCGAGGCAAATCGGGTTCATTGCGCGGAGGATATTACGGTTCTAGAGTATGCACTGAGTAAGTGGCACCACCAAATGTCGGCAAAAGCGAAAGCAACGACGCTCACCAGATTAGCCGACCGTTATTACAAGCTCGGCCAAAGTGGAAAGGCGCTGACGTGCTTCTGCCGGGCATTTGCGTACGACCCCTTCCGGAGGTCAAACCTCCAGCACCCGCGACGATTTCTCCAGTTCACGAAGGATGTATTGGGATTTGGGACCCTAGAACGCGAGTAGCTGTGTTCGAAATAAGTGTATTGCCCTTACTCGCGGGTGAGATTCGTGCTAAAATCGTATTGGGATTTGGGACCCTAGAACGCGAGTAGCTGTGTTCGAAATAAGTGTATT
>CAYHCZ010000017.1:0-766 GCA_964355295.1 uncultured Methanomicrobia archaeon | reverse complement strand
GCCCTTACTCATGGGTGAGATTCGTGCTAAAATCGCCCTTCTGAGACTGTTCTTTTAAACAGCGTCGAAAGACGAATTACGCGCTCAGAAAGCGGAGAAAAACGTTTATACTTGGAAGTTAATGGTAAGATATGTCGCTTATATCGACGTTGACCTCTAGTAGCTCAAGCATGAGTAGTCTCACGTCGACAACTACTTCAGCGATCTCATTAACTAATATCTTAACCGGCGCCGCCATTGCAATCGCCGCTCTTATTATCCTGCTTTCTTTGAGGTATATCCTATCGCGGAGCGAATCATGGAACGCTGATACAGCGACGACTCGCCGTCTCCAGATGATATCAGCTTTAGTTCCAGAGTGGCGCGACTCTTTTAACGCAAATACCGGTGCATCCTTACAGATCATCTCTGTGGGCCTCATCGCGACATTTAGCGCCTTTTTCATATTCACGATGGCGCAGTTCATATAAGCGCAGGGACATTCACCTGACTACTATTTCGGTCACTGCATAAAGGCGAGCATGCCAAAGAGGACGATGTTGTTAACAGCATGGATTGTCACAACAAACGGTAGATTTTTCGTTTCGTAGAAGCCGACACCCAAGACTAAGCCGGCTCCTGTCGCAAAGACAAGCTCATAAACGTTACCATAGCCCGCGTGCATGGCGCCGAAGATCACACTCGTGAGGAGGATGCCTGCAATCGCACCGATTCGCTCAATGAGCTGCGGCTGAATGAGGACACGAAAGAGCAGCTCCTCAACGAG
>CAYHCZ010000016.1:0-23170 GCA_964355295.1 uncultured Methanomicrobia archaeon | reverse complement strand
TACTCTTGTTGGCTTGGAAAGACTTTCTTTTCGGGAGATACTCGGTTCTTTGGGAAAAAGTCGATTCAACGCGGATCTAAAGGTGTAATTTAGGTCCTAATTTGACATTAGAGCAGAAATTTAGTCTTATGACAAACTTGCTCGTTTAAAGGTCGTGCTGCGTTGGTTAACGGCGAGTATATGGTCTCGCTCGTAAACCGCACAATTAGCGCTCCATTTTCTCGTAGCTCTACAGAACGTGTTGTAATCGCACCAAAACGGTAGTATTATATTCCGGTGGTTACGTAGAATCCTTGACGGCTCCTAGAAATTGCAACTAGTTAACGGGTTAAAATACGAGGAGGGCTGCCGAGCCGCCGGGCTAGTAGAGAAGATTGTATTACAATAGATATAAGGAGATAACATTTTGAGCTTGAGCCGATCTACCGCCGCTTTCGCTGATCGGGACGGGCGTGCTGATATTGGTAGGGCTAACATTGCTGATGGAGTCCACGACACAGCTGCATTAAAGGGAAGTCTAAGCGCAACTTTGGTGCACAAAAAGATCGCCGCAAATGCTGCTACCTCGCAGTACTTGACAGGGCGAGGCATCGTCATCCGACGGCTTAGTACCAACGTCGTTGTCTTAGCTAAGTCGATAATATATCTGGCGCTATACGTCCTTGTAGCTGCTATTGCTTTGATTTACAAGTACTTGTTTCTTATACTGATATATGCGATAGGGCAGCACTCTCCTGCGGAGTTTGACCGTAATGCGGTAATAGATGCGTTAAAAGAGGTCGGTAAGGACTCTAAACACGGTAAGTTCCGATAGCGACCTAGAGTTTCTGACAAGCTTAAGAAAGGAGACAAGTTGAACGGAATCTTTGCGTGCCAAGCGTCCGCGTCATAATGCAATCGAAGAGTTTCTCGAATTCAAAATCTTTTACTTCAGCATACTAAGTTTGCGTGAATATCGTGGCTCTCGACAACGATAGCTTTTAGGTGCTGCCTTGTTACCATATGTGATACCCCAACGGGAGGGGGGCTAATAAACGAGAAGCACACCAAACGATGGGGCTGCCGAGCCGCTCTACAATAAGAAACCTTACGGTAATTTAGGCTTAGGCACTTACTATTCTGCTTCACTTAAGCAGGGAGAAGCACGTCGCAATTAGGCCCGCGCGACGACACATCACCGTGTTGATTAGTCAGGAGGCATCGTATCACGTTAACGACCAAGTCTGGATTTAACACACGGCTTTCAGTACGTCTTGCATGGTACGAAGTTGTATCAATATTCCTCATTCTGATCGGTGAGGGTCTAATTTTTACAGGCTACCAAGTGCTCGGCGTCAGCGTGCAAGCGCTCAACATCGTCTCGATTGGCATTATTGTGGTGGTGCTACACGGGGAGCGGGTGCAGCTCATCCAAGCGCTAGCTCTGGTATCGGTGTTTCGTGTTGTTAATCTCTCATTTGCGCTGGTTTCGACTGTGACGATCTATTGGCTCGCCACCGTCTATGGCGTGATGTTCTTGCCCATCATATTGGTCATTTTCCATGAGAAAATGAACCGGCACGACTTGGGCATCGACTATGTGGGCCGCTCTTTGTTGTTGTTACTCCCACTTGGCGTTTTTGTCGGCGCGGACTTAGGGGTTATTGAATACGCCATTCTTACGAATAAAGCACTTATTCCGAATACTTCAGTATCGCAGCTCATTCAGTTGAGTATTGTTATGATCTTCTTTGTAGCGGTCGTTGAGGAGCTGCTCTTTCGTGTCCTCCTCCAACCGCAGCTCATTGAGCGAACCGGTGCGATTGCAGGCATCCTCATCACGAGTGTAATCTTCGGCGCCATGCACGCTGGCTATGGTAACGTTTATGAGCTTGTCTTTGCGACAGGAGCCGGCTTAGTCTTGGGTGTCGGCTTCTACGAAACGAAAAATCTACCGTTTGTTGTGACAATCCATGCTGTTAACAACATCGTCCTCTTTGGCATGCTCGCCTTTATGCAGTGACCGAAATAGTAGTCAGGTGAATGTCCCTGCGCTTATATGAACTGCGCCATCGTGAATATGAAAAAGGCGCTAAATGTCGCGATGAGGCCCACAGAGATGATCTGTAAGGATGCACCGGTATTTGCGTTAAAAGAGTCGCGCCACTCTGGAACTAAAGCTGATATCATCTGGAGACGGCGAGTCGTCGCTGTATCAGCGTTCCATGATTCGCTTCGCGATAGTATATATCTCAAAGCAAGCAAGAAAATAAGTGCGGCGATTGCAATGGCGGCGCCCGTTAAGATGTTAGTTAATGTGATCGCTGAAGTAGTTGTAGACGTGAGACTACTCATGCTTGAGCTGCTCGAGGTTAACGTCGACATCAGCGACATAACAACCTAATATTAACTTGCCAGTATAAACGCTTTTCTCCGTTCTCTGAGCGGGTCCATCGTACTCGACTGCTGTTTTGTGACTATATTTTGATAATGCTCCTATGCGCTCAATCAGCAAAGACGAAATCGAGGATTAAATGAAGTAAGCAAGCTACTGAACCTCGCGATTGAAGACGTTATAGATAAGATCCCGTCAGAAGATCTTTTTATCGATGGATACACGGCAGCTGCTTTACGCCGAGACGGGCAGATCGTCTGATAAAACACTGGATATTTCACGCTTAACGGGAAATACGTGCTGGCGTTTTTGATACAACGTTGAATCCTACATTTTAGAGTGTGGTTTGAACCACAGAGACTGGATCTGAAGATAAACATCGCGCTTGCTTATGTATCGGCTATCGTTGGTTCCCGACTAACTAGTGTATTTGCGATGCTGATGGTTTGACGTAGTTCGGTTATGTATGTATGCGAGGAGGGGTTGAGTAGGGGCCACGCACTTGTGACGAAGCCGCGGGGAGTTATCTCACCTTTAGCAGCCAATGACGCTGCGACAAGAGAATGGGTTACATCTATGCTATTTCTCAAAAACGAGTCTACTTCCGTTCTTGCATCGCGATTCATCTTGCTCCAGACGAACGTCCCGTTGCATGCTGGGCTAAAAAATTGTCGCGATGAGATGCCGAAGCTGCACCCATCGGTATCGGGCTTCAAAGAGAGACCGAAGAGGGCTCACTTCTTTTTGCCCTGTGGTTCCCAGAGCGTTGAGAGGGCGAGTTGGGCGACATAGGGGTCTTATGCTTGATTTATCGTCACGCAGCTCTCAGCAAAGGTGCTGGATAGCCTTATACCTCAGCGAGTTGCCTCTACTGATGAGAAAGGAACAATAAAAAAAATAGTAATACCCCGGTGGGGTTACACACGTGCGGCCTTCCTGCCACGAATGTGCAACGCATTCTGCATTGTTGCTTAGTTATGCGAAGTAGGATAGAAGACCTGTATTATAGCACTGAAACAACAGTTCAGAAGAAGGGCGATTTTAGCACGAATCTCACCTGATCGTCTCTAATTCGTGGATAAAATAACTTTAAGCGTCGACAAGCATTACGGCATAAACTTTAATAAAGGGAATTTGATTACCGCAATACAACAGTTAAGGCTGAAGTGCTTCGATTTTGACGAAAGAAGGAGGCGATAATCCTGAATGATGTCATGCGACTACGGATGCGCTACCTAACACTCAAAACGATCGGAACACCCGTTCTTTTCAGAATGATAGAGTGGCCTGTGATGCTCGAATGGTTAAGCCCAAAGCACGGTGCAAAAATACTCGATGTTGCGTGTGGCAACGGCGGTTTGACGTTCAAGATAGGCATTAATGGGTGTGACATGCATGGGCTCGATGTGGCAGGCAATTTCACTTACGCACAGCAGCTTGCAACTCGCTGGGGGGTTGCTTGCGCCTTTGTCATGGGAGTTGCCGAGCGCTTACCTTATATTGATGCCTGTTTTGATCAGGTGGTATGTAGCTCTTCTCTCGAACATTTCAAGGACGATAAAAGTGCATTGCAGGAGATGAACAGAGTCCTCAAACCGGGCGGTACTTTGATCTTGAGCGTTGATAGCTTTAGCTATCCCATCGACGACGCTAGCAAACGACGTCACGCTCAGGCGTGCTACATCGAGCACTACTACGACAAGCGTGACCTGCAGCGGCTGTTTTTAGAGGCGGGTTTCGATGTGGTAAGGAGCAAATACCTCATGCATTCGCGAGCAGCTTGCTACTTAATAAAAAAAGAAATTGTTCGCAACAGCTACGGCGGCGGCCTTTACTCAATTGTAGCGTATCCATTCGTCTTCATCAGTGATCTGTTATCCTCTGAGGAAAAAGGAGGTTTTTCCTTGGTTGCGGAAGGCAGGAAAGTTTAGGCAACGTCTTAGTAATACGTAGATGTTGCAGCAGGGCAGCGAATGGACTGGCTGTTCATTTTCCCAATAGGAGCAAAACAACATTTCGAACGAAGCTACTCGCGTTTTAAGCTCCCGAGCCCCAATACGTCTAGCGTAAACTTGAGAAAACGTTGTGGGAACTGAAGGTTTGACCTCCGGAAGGGTTCGTATGCAAATGCCCGGCAGAAGCACGTCAGCGCCTTTCCACTTTGGCCGAGCTTGTAATAACGCTGGGCTAACCTGATGAGCGTCGTTGCTTTAGCTTTTGCCGACATTTGGTGGTGCCACTTACTCAGTGCATACTCTAGAACTATAACATCCTCCTGGTCATGAATCCGATTTGCCTCACCTTGGAACCCCCGAATGCCGCAGACGTTGCTTCCGTGTATTCGATACTGAAGAAGCGGTTCTGGTATGAAATAAAACGAATACTTAGCTGCTAACTCCAGAATAAATTTATAGTCATTTGCGTATTTTAAACTCTCATCAAACCTAATTTCGCCCAGATTTGCCGTTTTATAGAGTAGTGTTGAGGGGATGTGGGCCTCCCACCGCCCTAGGAGATCGTGGAACATGTCCCCTGTTTGCTGTGCTACTTCGTTGGGCCAAAATTCACTCCACGTAGGGCCCATCGGTTGGCTACGCTCATCGATAATCTCTGCCTCAGTCCAAACGATCAGGTCCTCATCGGATTCAAGAACGGCAAGTTGTTTGCTGAGCTTATCCTTCATCCAAACGTCGTCTGATGCAGTGACCGCCAGAAACTTTCCTTTCGCAGCCGCAACTCCATCGTTTACAGTCTTTGCGATTCCGCGGTTCGTCTCGTGAAAAATTACGCGCACTCGAGCGTCTTCCTCCGCGTATTTTTTAATTATTTGTCTTGATGTATCTTCCGAAGCATCATCGACAATTATCAATTCAAGGTCGTCGAAGTCTTGGCCTAGAATACTCTCAATAGCTTCGGAGACAAACTTCTCGTGATTGTATGACGGCATAACCACGCTAACTAATGGCATCTTTTGTTGCCCTTCCTATATTCATAACCTCTTCATCGGTTAACCAGGGATAGAGCGGCAAAGACAGAATTTCGTTGCAGATCATCTCAGTGAGCGACAAGTCTTGTGCATGCTCAAACTCTCTATAGGCTTTTTGCTTATGAACAGGTATTGGATAGTGAATCTGTGTCTGAATACCTTTCTTTTGTAGCAACCGTTGACACTTGTCTCTCTTAGCTAATCGTGTTACGAACAAATGATATACATGCTTCGCATAGGTTCTTTCAGCCGGCAGAATAATGCCTGTTTGATCGAGTACTTCCGCGTATAGTTTGGCTATACGCCTCCTCTTTTCGTTCCACATATCCAAGCGCGATAGTTTGATTCGCAGTACTGCCGCTTGTAGCTCATCCAAACGGCTGTTTACACCTACAAGGTCGTGATGATATTTCTTAGATTGGCCATAATTCCTCAGCAACGTTATTCTTTCTGCCAAGCTGCTATCGTTTGTCGTGACGATCCCTCCGTCACCATAAGCACCGATGTTTTTCGCCGGATAAAAACTGAAACACCCCACATCCCCAATGCTACCTACCTTTTTCCCATAATATTCTGCCCCGTGCGCTTGACATGCATCCTCGACTACAGAAAGACCGTGTTCTTTTGCGATCTCAAGGATATAACCCATGTTCGCTGGGTGCCCGTAAAGATGGACGGGCAAAATGGCCTTGGTTTTTTCCGTTATTTTGTCCTCTATCAGCGCAGGATTGATGCAATAAGTGTCAGGCTCTATATCGACGAAGACAGGTTTCGCTCCACACCTCACAATACTATCGGCTGTTGAGATAAACGTATGAGAAACAGTTATAACTTCGCTGTTTTCGTCGATTCCTAATGCTTTCAAAGCAAGAAAAAGAGCGTCGGAACCTGAATTCACACCGATGCCATACTTCGCTCCGATATACCGGGAAAACTCTCTTTCAAACTCCTTCAGTTGTTGTCCAAGGATAAACCACCCATTTTCCAGAGTTCGTTGGATGATGCTGGTGATCTCGTCTCCGATTTCAGCATATTCTCTGGTTAAATCGATGAAGGGTATCATAATTTTCGCAGACACGTCACGCCTTTTACTCACGGCCTACTAGTTTTTCCGGGTAGTTCAGTAATATTGGTTGGTTCATTAACTCATCCAACTATGCAGCATCCGATGCTTCAATGTTTATCGTGTTCCCGATCACCTTCGCTCTTTTAGATCAACGTGATACTAGTTAGGGAAGAGTGCTTCAGTAACGTGGTATTTTTATAGTCCACGCTTAAAGCTCTCTTTACCAATTTCCCTTTTCACGCACCTCATAAAAGGAATTGACAATCAATTCTCCTTATTTACTAGGAGATGGTTCCAGACCCCTACGTTCTCTCTGAATATTGACTCATACTTGCAGATTATATATGATCTTAAGGCGTCAACAATTGTATTCGCGTCTATATACCTAACTGTTCTATCACTGCAATCAACTTCTCTTTATTCACTCCTACCCCGTAATGCTTTTCGATCGTGCGTCGGGCATTTTTACCTACTCGCTCCATAAGGTCGGAGTCAAAAAGGGATTCATTGACTTTAGTCACTAGCTCGGATTCTTCACTGATGAATATATCCTCTTCGGACGTGACGTGGTCCAAGCCGACGGCGCCCACTGGTGTCGTAAAAACCGGCAATGAGCACGCCATCGGCTCTAGAATCTTGTTGAGCGGTCCAGAAGTGGGGAATGTCGAAGCAACCAAGACGGCGTCCAAGAGCGTTAATTGGTCAACATAATCTTGAAATCTTTTGAGGTAACCGACATATTTTATTCGCTCACTTCGGATCCGCTTATAGTCACACGCGCCGATAACTGTGAATTTGATGCGTTCATCAAATTTATCCACATTCCTATATACAAAATCTAGAGTGTTGGTGTTTGCGCCCCCTCCCATATCTTTACCGAATGGTCCAATTAAGCCCACAGTTTTTCCGTCATCATCCGCTGAGCACTGAGCTTTATTCTCTCGACGCTTAAATCTAGTTTCATCGACGAACACAGGGACAAGGAAAATACGCTTGTTGAATGTTGCGAAGTGTTTGTAAATATCTGAGCACAACGCAATTATACAATCGGCGTGTTTTACAGCGAACTTCTCGCGCCACTTCACCATCCTGATCCCAACCTTATCAATAGGATTCGGATTAGGCAAACTCTGCTCTCTCTCGAGCGATAAAATCCCGTGTGCTTCAAACACTACCTTGAAATTGTACAACTTAGCCAGTGCGAAGTAGGTAAAAACCCCCCATAAATCAGCTGAACAATAAACAAGATTAAATCGGTTTTTTAAAACAATGGGGATCAATTGAAAGTTCCAAAGCTTTGACGGCTTGATTACCTCTATATTGTTGGCTTCTCCCTGGCCCCTCCCTCGTATGATCAATGTGCAATTATATCCCTCCTTTTGCAGCTGTTCAAATACTCGTTTTGCTCGCACGCTTGTGCCATCATTCATAGAGATATCGCTTCGCGTAGAGATTGCAATCTTCATTTTTATGACTTTGAGGCTCCGTTTTCAAAGATTAGCTTTTCAATGACCCGATGCACTTTGCTGCCTTTAATCTATTTGGCAAGCGCGATAAAGCTCCGTACGATTATAAAACTCACCGCTTGGGGCATATTCACAAAATCTTGATGTTACTATATTGAGTTAACATCAGTTTTAAGATTGATTCTGTGCATGATGAAAGTTTATAACCGTCAATACTTTTATTAATTATTCATCAGAATTGCTATCTGAATTCTTGTTTATTCTAAGGCGTATTGAAACTAACTACTCCGTATTTATAAAACTGGCAAGAAATCGAGTTCAGGAGCAAAACCACCTATGAATGCTTTGGAGGTTCAATCGGATCGCTCCTCAAATCGACTTTTTTGGGCAGCGCGAAGTCGTTAAGCGCTAGTTACGAAGAGGGCTGGGTATTAACGAGTACACAAGTACACCAATTTTTCCTCAGTGTTTAGAGTTTCGTTCAAGGGCCCCCTGAACGAAACTCGCAAAAAGTAGCCCGACCCGTTCCATTACGAAATTTGAGCCGCATCTTCGAATTACACGATCGTTACGCTGGGCATTTTGGGGTCACATTGCTCGGTAAACCAAGCCTTCTCTAATTTTTGCTCATTACGATATATTTAAGAAGACGATTCTGCGCACTTGAGCGAAATGACAGGTTTTACGTATTAAACGTGCATTGAAAGACTGAATCTGTATTGCGATCTTGGTAGCTGAGCGACTAGATGCCGTATCAACTTTAAGGTTTGTCCTGACAGCGTCAACTGATCGAACGCGAGGCTAACGAAGCTACAAGAAGCGCACCACAACGTGTCTTCCCCGATTAGCATGACCCTAGAGAAGAGAACCGTACGCAGCATTGGCTGGACTGCAACATCAAAACTTGCTCAGCTACTAATGTCAATACTGATTTCTGTGATCTTAGCGAGATTGCTTGTACCTAGCGACTTTGGGCTGATTGCTATGGTGCTCGTGTTTTCGAATTTTGTGACCATTTTTGTGGGATTTGGATTGACGAGTGCTATAGTACAAAAACAAGATATTAGTGACGAGACGTTATCGTCGACTTTTTGGATAAACGTGGGCCTGGGCGGGTTGCTGACCGTGGCTTTGGCAGCTTCTGCGCCGTTAATAGCTGCTTTCTATTCTGAACCACGACTGACTCCCCTAGTCGTGTTTATATCCACGACCTTTTTTATATCTTCATTTTGCAATGTGTCGTATGCGCTGCTCTTAAAACGCATGAATTTCAAAGCCATTGCCATCATCGAGAGCGTCGCCATCGCGATTTCTGGTCCCATAGCTATTTTCTTGGCCTTTTCTGGATACGGCGTCTGGAGTTTGGCTTGGAACACGGTTCTTTCCACTGTGTTTTTGACTGTCTTTTTTTTGATTTATGCTCGATGGGTCCCTCATTTTTTTCTTGGGCTTCAACACGTGAAAGGGCTATTAGGGTACGGTGCGAACCTCACAGGATCTAGTTTCGTTAACTATTTCGCTCGGAACATGGACAATATTCTCGTTGGGCGGTTTCTTGGCTCCTCTGCCCTCGGCTTCTACAACCTAGCTTACAACTTACTTGTGTTGCCGACGAATACCATCTCCGACGTTATCGGGCGCGTCATGTTTCCTGCACTTTCGATAATCCAACACGACAAACAGTTGGTGCGTAACGCTTACGTTAGAGCCAATCGCTACATCGGCGCCATCTCTTTTCCCTTAATGGCATGGGTGCTTGTCGCGGCGCCCCAGCTTATCCGGGTGTTTTACGGTCCAAAATGGATAAGTGTGATCCCGCTAATCCAAATTTTCGCTTTAGCAGGAATTGAACAGTCAATAGGAACAAATGTATGGTGGATATTCACTTCTCAGGGTAGGACTGATGAGCTGTTCAAGTTGAGCATTTTTACGACTTTTGTGATTGTTATTTCCTTTTTTGTCGGGCTTCGTTGGGGGGTCGAAGGGGTTGTAATCGCGTACACGGTAGCGATATACGTAACAGCTTACCCTATTTTTGCCATCGCATTTCGATTGATAGACTTGAAAGTAAAGTCCGCACTGGCACCGCTATGGTCAGTTACATTGGCAACGCTCACGTTAGGGATTGTTGCGTTTCTCCTTCAAATCTCGCTAGAGAAACTGGGAGTCACACAAGACTTGACCATACTAGCTATCGTGACAGCTGCAAGCCTATTGGTCTATTCAGTGGTCCTTTTTTTGTTAGACAAAGAGCTCTTTATTGGAATCGTGAGACTCCTCCGTCAATTAAGATCAGTTGACAGTGTATAATCCGAAGCTCAGAGCACGTGAGAACAGAACACAGTTTGTGGGGGCACATTAGGCAGTGATAAAGCAAAGAAGTGAAAAAACCCGATCATCCAGAGGGACACATTGCTAAACTCGGGCTGTCATTCTGAACTAGATTAAAAAAAACAAGTCGGGAGATTAGAGAAGTTAGCGTAATGTTGAAGCGCACTTGGGGCCATCTTTCGTTACGTTTCTACTTGCCTAATTGCATACGCGTCAAGTGAGGCTGTCGCTATAGTGTCGGGCTATTTGAGTGTGAAGGCGATTACCCCTACACGCCACTCCCGCCGAAGCAAGCAAACTTCAACGACGCGCAGACTTTGACAGGCACCTACCAGAGTACGCTGGGCGTATACACCTCTGTCCTCAAGTATTTTGGTGCTTGGGCAACAGACGTCCTCGGGGGATCGACCTTCAGCGTCACCGGATACGCGAACGGCACGCTCACTTTGTCCGGCGTGCCTGGGAACTTCGTAGAGGTGGCACCGCTTGTGTTCGAGGCCCCGGACGGGAATACAACGTTTGGAGGTGCTACCACCTCATCTTTGCCACTGACAACGGCACCACGTACCTCCACTCAGATGCAGAACCACAATACTACGAGCGCCTCCCCTGGTACGCTACTCCCGCCTACGTCACGAACGTCGGCTACCTCTGCCTTGCCGTCTTCGCTTCTATAGCGATCTGGCCTCTAAGCGCTCTCCACGCGCGCTGGCGACGTTGCGGCACGCTGAAAGCACAACCGAAGGGGAGCACTCTCGCCTTCCTTCCCTAGCGCACTGGCTTATGGGCTTCACAGGCGTACTCTATTGGATCGTCTTCCTCATTCCTTTCCTCCTTCTTTTCGTGCTTCGCACAGTGCAATTCCAGTATCTAACAAGTAGTATCACCATCCCCCCACCGATCGTCGCGTGGCTCGCCCTCCCGCTTATCGCTATCGCGCTAACCGCCGGGGGTATAGTTTTAGATGTCCTCGCCTAGGCCCGTCGCTACTGGACCACCTTTGATCGGATTCACTACAGGTTGTTGTAGGAGTAGCCATTGCCTTTATCGCATGGCTCAACTACTGGAACCGCATTGGGCTCAAATGGTGAGATCAGAGCCGTCACGAAGTTCACTATGCAATTGTCGTGACACAATCCCGGAAAGACGATCGTCGAACGACTGCTTTTTAATTAGTTATCAACCGCCGCAGTGAACTACAGAGACACTTAAATAAAAAGGCCTGCTATGTCAGATACTAGTATGCGTTCCCCGCTCTATTTTTTTGTTATCGCCGTTGTTGCAGCAATCATAATAGCGTGGGGTGCACTCTACTGGTTTACGCAAAACCCAAATGATCAGCACGTGCGTCCTGGTGATACGCATGTCAAGTTGACGTACCAGGGATTAGCACGATCATACGATCTCCACGTTCCACCACAGTACGATGGAAAAACACCCCTCCCGCTCGTTTTTGCGTTCCATGAGTTAGGTGGCGACGCTTCAACCTTTGCAAAACGCATGGGCATAAACCAGAAAGCTGACGCTGAGGGATTTTTCGTCGTGTATCCTCAGGGACTGAATAACTCGTGGAATGCAGGATCATGCTGTCCGCCATCATCCCAGCAAAAAATCGATGATGCAGGATTCATTAACATGCTCCTCGTTAAACTCAAGAAAGATCTCCCCGTGAATGATTCGCGTGTTTACGCCATTGGTGTTTCGAACGGCGGAATGCTTGCGTATCGTCTTGCCTGCGATTTTCCTGAGGACTTCGCTGCTATAGCGTCTCTTGCTGGAACATCTGTCGTTGAGGGTTGTAACGCGACCAGACCGGTGTCGGTTCTTGAGGTCCATGGCACCGGTGATGAGGTCATACCGTACAACAATACTACCCGTAGTGAGAGCGCCCTTCCTGTCCGCCCTGCCGTCGACGCCATCTCCTACTGGGCACAGCACGACAGGACCGTTTCCGTCCAACGACAGCAAGTAGCAAACAACGTCACAGCAACCACCTATAGTGGGGGCTCAAACGGTACCGAAGTGGTCCTTTATACAGTCATTGGCGGCACACATGCACGGCTCGCTGAGATTACGACTATTGATCTTGTATGGCGCTTCCTTGAGCTGCATCCGCGGCAGTCTGCTTAAAGGACGTTGTCGTGTGAAGACGGACGATTAAGCATTTTTTGAGGCATTTTCTGACTTTTTTGCACTTTTTCTACGGAGCTTCCAGAAGGTGAGATAACTTCTAGAAAGGCAAGTACCCCATCGTGTACGGCTTGATAGCTGCGAGTCGGTAGTCCTGCAAGCTTTGAAAATGTTTGAGGTAGTCTCACGCTACTATAACCTTCCTTTACGTGGTGGAGCGAAATTTTATTGCGGAGCACTTCCAACAAGTGTTTTGAAAGCGCGGCATCAACACAATGTTGATAGACAGCCTTTAACTGCCACCTTTGTTAAACGTATTGCCTATTTTTTGCAGTTACTGCTTTTTTTGGCAATATGACTACCATTCGACAGTCGCGGAAGGCACGTTGAGCGTGTGTACCACGCTCAGAGACGAGCTCTTCAGCGCAGCAGTGTGCTCGGCGAAACCAGAAACCCTGTTTTTGCATCATAACCGTAGAGTAGACCACTTCCACGGACATTTATCGGCAATATGACATCGTCGCTAGGAACGAAGGAGGCCGCCGGCTCATACTGAGCCTTTTTTTACATGGCGCCCGAAGGAATTGAGGCCCTCGTTGAAATCGAACAAAAGGTGCAAGGGGGCGCTCGTGGGGGTGGCGTTCTAAGTATCTTCTCGCGAATTCAATCTTTGCTGTGTCCCACTCGCCCATTGATCGCAGTTCTCAAAATGCAATGCGGATTGCCGCGTAAGTTAACATCATTTTGATTTTTTACGCCTTATCCGTAAATTGGATGTGAATACAGAGCATTATTAGTGATTCTTAAGCGTTCCAAAAATCTTTCGTGCCTCAATCGCGGATCTTTTTTGCAGGAACGCCAGCGATTGTAATACCTGGTTCAGTGAACGATTCAATGACGACAGCATTAGCCCCCACAATTATGCCATCTGCGAGTTCTATATCCCCTAGTATTCGAGCCCCTGCAAGAATCGTCACGTTGTCACCTATCTTAGGTGCCTTATCCGAATCCCACGTCCTTTGTGCGATGTGCGTGCAATTGTGAACAGTGCAATTTGCCCCAACCTTTGCATTTGCATTTACTATAATCGTACCCCAATGGACCACGTGTAATCCCGGCCCAAAAACGTTTAATGGAATGGTAAAGCCGAGTTTTATGCTTGATTGTTGCAGCTTGCGTCGAAGATAAAGGTTGTAAGGTCTCCAAGATAGTGAAGTTTTGCAGTTATGATAATATTCGGCTTTTCTCAACAAACGCTGCCAAGCTAATATGACTTTATAGAAACGGCTAAAAGCCGTCCATTTTTGTATATTAAATCTGCGCATGTCGGCTTCTAAGAAAAGATTATAGTCTTCTTTTGAATTGATTGGAGACCAATATCCCATAGCAACACCCTTCGCAAGTCGCAATCTGTCAGTATCCAACACGTATCCTTTTAAATCCGTAATAGTCTTACGGTTGGATAGCTGTAACCTTCCTTTGCGTGGTGGAGTGAGGTTTAACTGCGGTGGACTTCCAACAAGTTTTTTAAAATGCAGCATCAACGTAAAGGTCTGCAGTCGCAGTTAACGTGGCCCTGAACGTTTTGCTTATCCCGAAGTACAGTTACTTTAGTGCATCATTTACACGGTGGTCACGGAAGCCTTTGGGCTTGCTTTGGCTCTCTTTTTCTTGGGACGATACGGCTATACTTTAAGTCAAAGGTCGAGCGTGCCACCTTTTTTCGGTTTAGCTATCATTGAGGTTGTTTCAGCACTATTGTTTTCGAAAATGCCCCATTGACGCCGATTATAATCATCGACCTCGCTGTGTATGCTTTAGTTATATATAAATTCGGAACAGCTCATGATGAAAAACGGTTGATTTTCGGTTTGGTTAAACCGCGAGACTGATAAAAGCTGAGCTGTGAACCATAGCAGAAGATTTAAGTCGAATAATTCAACTTCCGAAAGTTCTAGTTTTTTGGCAAGTGCTCTGCCGGACAAACAGCGTTTCTTGGCTCGAGGGTATTTCCGACGGACTCGCTCGAGTTCTTAGCATTTTGGCAACGTTTGTGGCCTTTTTGAAACGAATATTCACAGATGCGGCTTTGAAGTGCAACGTGAGAATCGCTGCACAAAGTGCAACGTTACGGAAGCAGAAGAACAGTTAGATATAAAGACGCGAACACAATAGTCGATACCTTGAGATCTTATATGATCCGCA
The DNA here is from genome assembly GCA_964355295.1 of uncultured Methanomicrobia archaeon. Classification (GTDB taxonomy): domain Archaea; phylum Halobacteriota; class Bog-38; order Methanoflorentales; family Methanoflorentaceae; genus Methanoflorens. Next base: position 8,612 of record CAYHCZ010000016.1, on the reverse strand, counting down.
AACTCCTGTTTAAGCTGGGTTTTACTCGGTTGATAAACAAACTGTTTGAGCCCGGCCAAAAGCTTGGATATAGTATCACTTACAACAATTATTATTCGCCGATCCCCGATTTGAGAGAATTGAACGACAATCTATGGCTGAAACGCTCTGAACTGGTTGCGATCGACATCAATGACGAGAGTCAGATTGAACTGCTATCGCGTTTTGCGTCGCGATATAAAAGCGAATATGATGCCTTTACTAGAAATAAGACGCAAATACCGTACGAATATTATATAGACAACGGGATTTTTGGATCGGTAGACGGCGAAATCTTGTACTGCATGGTCCGTGACTTCAAGCCACGCACAATAATTGAGGTTGGATCAGGGAACTCGACCTACGTAACCGCGCAGGCGATCCTGAAAAACAAGGAAGAAGATGAGCAATATACCTGTGATTTGCTGGCAATTGAACCTTATCCAAATCCAACCCTTAAAGCAGGTTTCCCAGGGTTAACCCGATTGATTGACCAAAAAGTACAGCGTGTCGATTTGTCTGAATTTAATAAACTACGCAACAATGACATTCTTTCTATCGATTCGAGCCACGTCGCAAAGATTGGAAGCGACGTAGAGTATCTCTACCTAGAGATTCTGCCGAGGCTCAGAAAAGGGGTCATCGTTCATATTCACGACATCTATTTGCCAACCGAATACCTCAGAGAGGAGGCATTTACTCGCCACCGGTTTTGGAATGAGCAATACATTTTGCACGCATTTCTCTTATTTAATGACAGTTTTGAAGTACTTTGGGCTGCAAGTTATACGCATCTCAATCATCCTGGCGCCCTGGAACGTGCATTCAGTTCATATTCCAGGGGAAAGCAGTGGCCTACCAGTTTTTGGATTAGAAAAACAGCTAATGCTAAAGCAGTGGCCTACCAGTTTTTGGATTAGAAAAACAGCTAATGCTCACTGCTGTGTTTGGATTGAACACCGGAGTGTTTCACCAGATTAAGGAGTGGTTTTACGCCATCGTCCGCAATGGTCCAAGTCATGTTTCATGCTTCAATCAACACACGAAAAAGAGCCACTTGCTACCTTTTTTCGATTTAGCTTCGCTCGGGTTGTTTCGGTGAATGCTTTTCGAAAATACTCTCTGGAAGCTGAAGAATCATCGACTTCGTCGCAGTAGTTATATACAATTTCGAAACAAATTATGATAAACGGTTGATTTTTCGGTTTGCTTAAACCGCGAGACTGATAAAAGCTGAGATGTGAACAATGCCAGAAGAAATAGGTCATCGGTTAGCTTATTGTGTTCCCCGACCTGGCGTTGTTCAGATATCACGATGGGCCGTTTTGTTAAACGGGTTCTTAGCCAAATTCGTTTTGTTATTTGAAGCGGCAATCGATAGGTGAGATGAGTGTGGGAGAGCCTCTGTAAAGATGCTAAGGTCGATTGCGTTCCCCATTGCCGAATATCCTGCCGCGTTCGGATGCACGCCGTCAGGCCTTACGAGCGCAGGATTTGAAGTTCCCGGATCCAATGGGTTGTCTATAACAGCATAAAAATCGATGAGGTCATATCCCTTCAATTTAGCGAACTCGGCTATCCATGCGTTAAGAGTATCCCGCTCCGCAAGGTGATAACTGGTGGGTATGATGGTACCCAGGACGGGCACGGCGCCTTGGGATTCAATGCGAGTGCACATCGCGACGATATTCGCCTGTATAATTGCAAGTGGTACACCCTTCCCCAAGTCATTAGTCCCGCCCATCATAATGACGAAATGCGGGTGTAAAACAAGGGCAGCGTCTATATGGGCGAGCATATCCGCCGTAGTGTACCCCCAAACGCCATGATTAAACACTCCCCAATCCTTACCGAGCCGTTCTTTGAGATGATACGGCCAGTTATTAGTGTCAGAAGATCCCGCCGTAATTGAATCTCCAATGCAAACTATACGGCGCTCAGTGGGAATGCCGTTGCAACCACTTATTGTAACTACAACTAGGACGATTGCGAGAATCGCTGCGAGCTTCTGCTTCACAACAATTCCCAAAAAGAGAGCGATGAACTTAAACGTTACTCTGTTAAATTTAAAGCTAATTTTTCACTCCTTTTTGTAAGACAATTAAGAAAAGCAGTTAGCTTCTTTTGATTATACGTAGATTAGCAATTACTTGAGAGATCGGTCAATTTACGCACTACAATCCCAAATGCCCGGTGTTCTCGTTCTATCGTATCAATCATGTCCTGCTGCAGCCACTAAAAGGTTCGCTTTAGGGATGCTCTAAGGTGCATTGTTATAGATTTCATTAAGGTTAGACTCTTACCAGTTTTTCGTGTTATAACTAGTAATATCTTAAATCGAAGAGGTGAGTGATCTCCGTGCCCAACGAACTGCGGTAGGGGGGAAACGGCGGCGGTAACATGAGCGGGAGTCTCTACCCTCACTGCTCTGCGCCTCTGTATTTCATCTCTGCAGGGGTACTAAACGAAGCTGCGGTTCCCCTAGCACCTACGTGACATCGATCTCCGACAGCAAGAGCGGATTCGTCTAAGGTCAAGATGCCGCTTTGATGTCTCTTTTGTTCATCGCCGGGCAATCTCGTAAGCTACTCATAGTTTAAAAACCGTATTGCCAGCTTTTATACACAGAAAGTCGTATAGATTCTACTTTGACTAGAATATACGACTACCGTCACTGAGGGTGGTACCTCGCATAGCGGAGATACTCCGGAACGCGCAGTGGTGCCCTGTCGGTAAGGTCTTTGCTACAGCACATTAGAGCACACTTTGCGATGTGGTTGCACTTTTCAAACAGCGTGTAGGACTTCGGTACAAAAAAACCTGAGACCACGTCAGTTGCATCATCAGCTTCAAATGGCCGAAGCAAATTCTCGAGCCATATCTTTGGATATTCCACACCTGCTTCAGCACTCGCTATGTGATCGTACCGTGCTTGAACAATGGAAAGATTACGTCCCTTTGCTACGTTAGCTGGGTCTGCTTAAATAACGTTGAAATAAGAGAGCCTCGCTTATAAGTCTATAGGAGATGCACTTTGCGATCACTTGAACCGCCATCAACAACTATCTCATCGGGGGTTCTTGATTGGCCGAGCAATGAATTCATTAGAGGCTCAATAGACGTTTGTTCATTTCTGACTATCATACATAGAGAGAGCCTTAACTTCTGGCCCATGCAAACTAAAGTGAGATGCAGGTAGGCAAAGTAGCCGTGGCTCAAGAAGATTGGTGACGTGTCGGGTGGTTTTGGACTTGGCAAACATCTTAATTGCGAGACAAGTGAGCAGTAAGCTGGCCGCGTTAAGGAAATCATTTGGCGCGCCTCTTTATAGCATCTCAAAAAAGAGAATTATCGAAATTGACATTCTGAGGGCAGCGGCAATTCTTCTGATCGTTCTTGTTTTGGCACCGCAAAGAGTTGTCTTTAACGCTTCTGCTCCGATCTCGAATACTGTGGTTCTCCTAATATCGCTAACGAAGATTGTGGGGCTGTCGATCTTCTTCTTTATATCCGGCTTTTCGCTTTATTTAAATAATAAAACCATCAGGAATTCAAAGGATATTCTCTCTTTTTATAAAAAAAGAGTTTTGCGGATATATCCTCTGTATTGGGTCTTCGTAGTGGGACTTTTGATCGTCAACGAACCCTCCTTTACCCAGATGCTAATCTATATTACCGGATTGGAAGCTCTGTTCTATCCGATATTGATTAGTTCTGCGATTTTCCATTTTTTGAGCGTACTTATAATTTTTTATTTACTCTTTCCTTTCATCGTCCGTTTTGACAATTACACAAAAATGCTTGTCGTCTCAGTGGCACCGTTGCTTTTCTTTGCCTTCCTCCTCCAACTTAATGTCTCCGATACCATGTTGCTGGGTTTCTTTAGCGTCTTTGTTGGCGGAATAATTGCAGCAAAGGCAGATTTACATAACAAGATGCGTCAGATGAAATTCAACGAATGGATGCTTTTATTGACTGTACCTCTCTTAGTTGCGTCGTTATCTTTACTAATATGGGTAAACAACCACGTGAATTCAGCTACACTGGCGATATTTCTGAATAGTCTTTGTGAAATACCGGCTGTCTTGGTTATCCTTTACTGGGCCGTTGTCTACGTCCAAGTTTTTAATACGAAGTTTCGCACGTTTTTCACTTTCGTTGCATTTTCCACTTTCGGAGTTTATTTTCTCTTCGAACCTTTTTTTAGAATACTAGGCAATACGCTTTATGTCCGTTGCAATATAACAGGTGCAGCTGCGACTACGATTCTCGTTGCGTCCATACCTCTACTTGTGATGGCAGGGTACCTCTTACAGTTGCTTACAAACGTGCTCGTCAACTCTGGACTTCTCCATCTCCGTCGCTTTCTCGCGGGTAGACAAGGTGTTGTGTGACGTTTGTCTGGCAGTACACCGCCAGGAAAACGAACGTACAGACGAGCGTATATGGCGGTCTTTTTCAATGGTGAGACTGCATCTTCTTCTTCAATTCCCGGAAGTTTAAGTGTCTGACATCACGAGTTGTGCGCAACCTCCTGAACTTCTGCAACCTGTGCTAGTACTGCCATAGCCAGCTGACCATTTCTAAGAGCATATTTAAACGAAACCTGATCGATTGTATCTGATGGCGTGTGTTGAGGCCCGTGCGTCTCTGAATGTGTCATCACTGCAGGGTATCCGTGTGACCAGAATGATAAATAGTCGGCACTACACGTATGTACGTTATAAGTCAGGGTAAAATTGATACCATAGAGCGTATTGTCCCTGGTCATCAACTCCCCTGCCCACGAAGATTGGCTATTGCACATAATATCAAGAATAAAGTGGCCCTCAGGATCATAGCAGGAGGAGTCAAAATTGAAGTAAAGGGGGATCTTTTCCAAGTTCGCGGCGGCGGATTCGGCATATGCATTGCTTCCTTTTTCACCTCCCTCTTCATCGTTCCACAACACAAATACAACGGTGTGATTGAATTTATGTTGGCTCATAACCCTGGCCAGCTCAAGGACAATGGCATCGCCGCATGCATCGTCCGTAGCGCCGGGAGCCTTAGGGCCGGATGATATGCTATCGTAATGCGCACCCACCATCACTACGTCCGCAGACGACGTGTTCGTCCCCGGCAGGGTCGCAATGATATTTTTGTAACTCCCACCCTCGTACTCGACCTTCAATCCTGGAATGCCGGAAAACTTGCTGTAAAGGAGGCCTGCAGCTTCTACGTTTCCGTTGCTCCCATATAAGCGCGTTGGAATACGCTGTAGAGCGTCTGTTGTGTTGTAAATATTGGTTTCATTCATTGTTTCGATCATCTGAGCTATCATTGGATTTCGAGTCAAACTTCCAGAGGGGAGGACATTGCCAGATGGGGCCTCCAAGCTCAAATTACTGGTAGTGCTTGTGGTGCTGGTAGCACAACCCGCTACTAACAAAGAGGCAACCACAAGCGAAAGAACGATTATCACAGCTAGCGGTTTCGATTGCATATAAACGCACCATTTTACGTAGTCACTATCTTTGTCGTCAAGCTTCAAATATACCGCCGTTGTAGCCAAAACTACATTGGCTAAGCTGTCTTATATCTCAACTTCTTTCGACGGACCACGAGTCCGTGGTTTTAGCTATTTTACCTTTGTACTCAAAATGAGAGCTTGTGCGAGACCAAACGTCGCACGCTTATCCAAGTTGCGGCGTTAAAACGAGCCTCGAGAAAGGGCAATTAAAGAAAGTAAGTTAGCTAAAGCGCAAAAAAACCAAAGAAAAAGCAAAACCCACCCACAGTACAAACTCGAAGCGGCTAGAAAAAAGCTAAAGGACGCGGAAGGTGAGACAGTCCATTCCGCAAATGAAATCTGTCCTTTCTGAGGTAGCTTGCTCTTCTCTTTTCTCGGAGTTCCTACTACGATCTTGCTGAATGGCAGGCGGTACAGCACCTGCACACACCAATAGCTTGAAATGAGGGTCAAGAAGACCAAAGTTAGGTAAAAGAGCAAGCTATCGGGACCCAATCCCACCCTCGTGGGGAAAAATGCAAAAGCGGAAATAAAAAAGACTTGAGTGAGGTTTATCTTGAACGAGCCTTCGCCGATTTTTTCTAAATATTGCGTGAAAAACCCGTTTGGCTTTCTCTATTCCGTACTGAGCTTAAAGTAAAAGACAATAAGAACAAGGCAGTAAATAGGCCCTGCGATCTCAAATAGCCATAGTATTGTGACGGGATCGGGATTGCACTTGTATTGACGAGGACCCACCAGGGCTGAAAGAAAATTCCAGAATAGCAAACTGTCGAAAGCATAATAACAATTGATATACTGTTTAGCTGCACGTTTGCGACCTTCCGTGTTATTGTCCCGTAGTGCTCGGCGACGAAAAAACCGAAGACGAAATAAAAGATACTTGAAAGGAAAATCGCGCTAGTTGCATTGGGACTTAACCTAAGAACGCCTTGAAAAACAAGTGGTGGGAGAAAGACGATGTTAAAAACAAGTTGTACGAGAAAGACAAGCAACAACAAGTAGATTGCATTCTTTCGCTTCGAAAAGTGGTTGTAAATCGTGACAAGGAACGGATATATCAAGTAAAACTGGATTATCAATACGATGAACCACAGATGCCCAATGCCGTTGACAAGTTCGTGTACGAATCCACCTAAGCTTATGTTCGAACCGAATAAAGTTGCCTTTCTGAAAGCGCGGAATACAGGAGGCCTACAACGCTCGGGTAGAAGTAATAAAATGTTGACCAGACTAAGTACGGGGGTAAAACTTAGTTAAGTCTTTTTTTATAAAATGCGGAGAGGTCAAAACCGCCAGTGTAGTTGTGATAAAGAACGACTCCCTATATAAATATGAATGCGGGACTGCAAAGGATGAAACCGCAGCCAATACGATGATTAAATCTTTTTGAAGGCTAGGGAGAGCGATCACATAAAATATTGTTGCGTGCCAAACGATTACCCCGATAGCTGAAAATTGCTCTAATTCTCTTGTAGCCATCCGCTTGAGTTAGGCACATAATCCGCTAATATAGTTGCTCTTCTATTTCAAGCGTTTGAATCTTGAGCAGGTTTTGCGACTGATACATATTCCTTCGGCGCGATTATCGGGTAGAAAAGACCGCAAGGACAGCTAAAGACCTAATCTTAGGAAGAAAATGATTGTTTTAGTCCATTTCTGCCGGGACCGCGCTCTTAACGCTAATCATTATATAGAAATTCAGAATAAACATCAATGGCAAACTTTTAATTTTCAGTTTCGTTACAACCGCGAACCAGATGAAAGCTGAGATGTGAATCATGGCAGAAGAAATAGGTCGCATAATTCAACTTCCGAAAATTGAAGATGTGAGAGGCAATCTGACGTTCATTGAAGAGAATCGCCACATACCGTTTGAGATCAAACGAGTCTACTACCTCTACGACGTTCCAGGTGGGGAGTCACGAGGCGGACACGCGCACAAGCAGCTTCAACAGTTCATCATCGCGGCGAACGGCAGTTTTGACGTCATCTTGGACGGGGGGTCAGGTCAAGAACGATATCATCTGAATCGATCCTATTATGGCTTATACATCCCACCGATGGTATGGCGTGAACTCGATAATTTTTCTTCAGGCTCCGTTTGTTTGGTCTTGGTTTCAGAGTATTTCGATGAAGAGGATTACATTCGAGACCATGATGTATTTAAGACACACGTGCGGGCGCATCAAAAAGATCAAGATGAATACCCCAGCGGCTCTATCACGTTAGAGAAGGTAGTGACTATTTCCCAACGACATTAAGCTTCATAAAACGCTATTCGGCTGACTATTGAGTAGGCTTACGGCGATTTAATCACCAAAAGTTGAAAGCGCATAACTTTTAAAACGTTAGTGAAGATTTTGTATTGCAGGAACAGTTTATACTAAGCGGGGCAAGCGGAACGAAGATTTGCAAACTTGCTGGCGTCGCACTGCAGAAAAATTTAGTTGAAATAATTAGAGTTGCTAGCGTGATTGAAATAGTTAAGTATGACTCAGGCTACAAATCTCGATGGGACGATTTCGTAAGCAAATCCAAAAACGGGAGCTTCCTTTTCTATCGAGACTATATAGAATATCACTCAGATAGGTTCATTGACTCGTCCCTTCTATTTTTTGAAGACGACGTCCTGATTGCTGTTGTGCCCGCAAATGTATCGGGCGCCGTGTTACATAGCCATGGAGGGCTCACTTTTGGAGGCGTCATATCGAACAAAAAAATGAAAATCCAGCTTATGTTGGAGCTATTTGGCTGTCTAATGACGTATTTGGACCAGCGTCGGATTGCGACGTTGGTGTACAAAGCAATTCCGCATATTTACCACGTTGCCCCGGCGGAAGAAGATCTCTATGCACTTTTTCGATACGGCGCCAAGTTGATCAGACGTGATGTATCTTCTGCAATACTTCTCGATGACCCAATTCCGTTTGTTAAGGGAAGGACGTGGAGCATAAAGCAAGGCAAGAAGAATAGGCTGAAAATCAAGCGAACTAATGATTTTGAAGCATTTATGTCTATTGAGGGGGCGCTGCTCCGAGGTAAATATGGCGTGAAGCCGACCCATACGTCGAGTGAGATA
>CAYHCZ010000015.1:20942-23561 GCA_964355295.1 uncultured Methanomicrobia archaeon | reverse complement strand
TACTATGCACGCGCCGTTATGTGAATGCTGTAGCAGTTTAAACCTTCGGGTTTGTGATGCTTTCAGAGAAGCGCTATCACTTTTCAACGCTTAGAACAGATGCTATATGACATTGGGCACCGCTATACCCGACCTGGCGTAAGTTCTCCGATCCGACTACTCCACTCCACCGCCCAACAAGAACCCCAGACAGATGCCAAACAATTCAACTGCCCCGCTTTCTTTCACTGAAAAGAAGTACCCATTCTCACGGCCCTCCTCGTACACCTCAATGCCGTTGGTGTGGCAGTTGTAGTTGAGCACCTTGGAAAGCGGAATGCTCACTGGCTTGTTGCCCGGAGCGGGTTGCAGCACGATGCGCTGGTTGGTGACGACGAGCACGCCTGCCGACTTCTGTGTGAGTCGGTCTTCGCTGACGACGTGTCCTCGCGACTGACCGACGCGGTAACGGATCGGTGAGCCGCCGATCTTAAAGGGGAGCGGGATGCTGACGCCACGCGAACCGCCACTGTAGCCAAGTCAATCTATTGCTCGACTTGAACCTATCAAATAGCCCCACGTTGATCCACCAATACAACCACGCGGGCTTATTAAAACCCTTCTTTAGATTTGGAATGCTGGTACTCGCTTGTTGTGATGGGAATTTCTCAGCTGCTTTGTTCAGCACAAGGGCACTTAAAGTTAGTTATCTGCCACCCCAAACCAGAAAAACACGATGCATTAATCTCGAGGTGGTTAGGCCTGCATTTGTTACATCAATTCTACCTCGAACATAAATTCCGAGTTTTTTGGCATATTAAGTCGTTATGTTGCACACAGCGTCACCTTTAGCCGCATCCGACTTTTCTGACGATGGCATCGACACTTACCAGTATCTCGACGAGGTACACACTGGAATATTAATAAAGAAAGGGCCTAGCGGAATCTGTCGACGGCAAACTCTGCATGATAGACACGTTCACCTTTAGAGCCAAATGCTTGGTTGAAGTTATACACCCCATTTACGAGCTCGAACGTCCCGTCTTGACCTATTCCACCAGGCCAGCTGTGCCAAATCTTGATCGGCTTTGACCCGGTGCTGCCCGACATGATGACGGTGAAGGTAACGGTTTGGCCGACGATAATGTTCGTAGGCGAGTAGGTGATCGACGTCTGAGTAGCCGTGATCGGCTTCGGGACAATGTCCACCCGACGGTGCCTGTCGAAGATGCATACTGATCGTCGCCGGCAGGTTTTTGGCTTGGTCCCCCGGGCAAACGCCATTAGTTTAGCACAAATCGTAATACTTTCACCTAGTCCGACTAACTGAGTTAACCCTATTTTTCACAAACGCCATGGCGGTCAGGATCGCTTCTCAAAATGATGAAAATGCTCATAAAAACGCCCTTTCGTAAGTCGGCGAATTATATAATATTGACCGGACCGACCTCATAGGATATTTCGTTAAATAAGCGCATTATTGAAAACGCATTAAATTCCCAGCGTTAACCTGATTAAGCAATTGTGAGAATATGATAATCCTTCTAATAGGATTAATAATCTTATAGAACCTTTCTCTAATCTGCCTTGTAGAGCGTGGAGTATGGAATGTCTGAAGCGTCAATTTTCTTTGAGGAAAAGCGTCTTGAACAACAATACCACCAGCTTTTACAGGAAGGCCGGTACAAGGAGGCGATCATCCCTGCTACTGCGCTATGTGAGCTGCATACGACGATGGCAGGATCGCATAGCATCGACTACGCTATAAGCCTTAGCAATCTCGCTATACTCTATGACCACATGGGCAACTACCAGGCCGCCGAACCCCTTCTCCGTCAGGTTCTTGATATTGAGCGTCAAACCATTGGCGAACATCATCATGACTACGCTATAAGCCTGAGTAACCTCGCCGGCCACTACCGCGACGCAGGCAACTACCAGGCCGCCGAACCCCTCCTTCGCCAAGCTATTGCTATAAAGCGTGAAACAATCGGCAAGCACCACCCGCGCTATGCCACAGGCCTCGATAATTGCGCTCGCCTCTACTATAAGATGGGCAAATACAAAGCTGCCGAACCCCTCCTCCGCCAAGCTATTAATATCAAGCGTGAAACCCTCGGAGAGCAAGACCTGAGCTACGCTGTCACCCTGAATACCCTTGCCCTTATCTACGACCGCATTGGCAAATACAAAGCCGCCGAACCCCTCGTCCTCCAAGCTCGCGACATCGAGCGCAAAACCATTGGCGAACACAACCCTGAATATGCAGTGACTCTCAACAACCTCGCCCTACTCTACGACCACATGGGCAACTACCAGGCCGCTGAACATACTTACCGCGAAGTCCTCAACATCGTTCGCCAGGCTAACGGCGAACACAACCCTCAATACGCTGTCACTCTCAACAACTTTGCTGAGCTCTATACTAACATGGGCAACTACCAGGCCGCCGAACCCCTCTACCGACAGGCCCTCAATATCATTCGCGAGGCAATCGGCGAGCAAAATCCGAGCTACGCCACAAGCCTCAACAACCTCGCCCTACTCTACGACCACATGGGCAACTACCAGGCCGCTGAACCCCTCTACCGACAGGCCATCAAAATCCAACTGGAAACCATCGGCGAACGCCACCCCGAC
>CAYHCZ010000015.1:20270-20842 GCA_964355295.1 uncultured Methanomicrobia archaeon | reverse complement strand
TACGCCACAAGCCTGAGTAACCTTGCGCTACTCTACGGCCACATGGGCAACTACCAGGCCGCTGAACCCCTCTACCGACAAGCCCTCGACGTTAGACGTAAAACTCTCGGCGAACACCACCCCGACTACGCCACAAGCCTGAGTAACCTTGCGCTACTCTACGGCCACATGGGCAACTACCGCGCCGCCGAGCCCCTCTACCGACAGGCCCTCGACATCCAATTGGAAACCCTCGGCGAACACCACCCCGACTACGCCACAAGCCTGAGTAACCTCGCGGGACTTTACGATAATATGGGCAACTACCAGGCCGCCGAACCACTCTACCAACAGGGGCGCTACATTATTCGTGAAGCCATCGGCGAGCAAAATCCGAGCTACGCCATAATCCTGAACAACCTCGCTGAGCTCTACTGTACCACAGGCAACTACTCCGCCGCCGAACCCCTCTACCGACAAGCCCTCAACGTTAGACGTAAAACTCTCGGCGAACACCACCCCGACTGCGCCACAAGCCTGAGTAACCTTGCGCTACTCTACCGACGCGACAATTACCAGGCCGCCGAACCCCT
>CAYHCZ010000015.1:0-20170 GCA_964355295.1 uncultured Methanomicrobia archaeon | reverse complement strand
TCTTCGCAAAGCCCTCGACATCCAAATCGAAACCCTCGGCGAACACCACCCCGACTATGCAAAAAGCCTTAGTAATTTAGCCGGGCTCTACAGCGATGAGTGCAACTACCAGGCCGCCGAACCCCTTCTTCGCAAAGCCCTCGACATCCAAATCGAAACCCTCGGCGAACACCACCCCGACCATGCACTGAGCTTAAACAGCCTCGCTTTTATCGTAGCCGCTACAGATCGCGCAGAAGAGGCTTTTGCCCTGGCTACACGCGCAGCCTCGATCTACGATCACGTCATCGCGCAGATCTTCTCCATAGGGTCTGAGAGCCAGCGCATGGCTTATCTACGGAGCATTCAAGGTGCGGTAGATATGTTCTTATCGCTTGCTAGCCAACGTTGTCCTCCATCAGACGTCGCAGCTCGTACTGCGATGGACCTAATACTTAAACGAAAGGCAATCGGCGCTGAAGCACTCGCCGCCCAGCGCGAAGCAGTGCTTAGTGAGAAATACCCCTCCCTTCGTGAACAATTAAACAAACTTCGCACGCTAACCAACCAGATCGCACAAACCATGCTTGCCGGTCCCGGCAACGAAGCGGTTAATGCATATCGTAAGCGACTGGATGACTGGAATACTGAGCGGGAACAGCTTGAGGCACAACTTGCCCGCATGATCCCTGAGATGGATCTCGTTCAGCAACTCAATGCGGCAGATTACTGCGCGGTTTCCAACGCCCTTCCTGAATGCTCTGCGCTTGTAGAGTTCGTGCGTTTTCACGCGTTCGATTTCATTACCGCACCAGCAAAAGGCGAATCTAGGTGGGGATCGCCCCGTTACCTCGCGTTCGTCCTACGCGCACAAGAGCCGCTCAGCCTGAAGATGGTAGACCTCGGTGATGCCGAGGCAATCGACCTCATGATCACATCTTTCCGTAGCCGCATCACTAGTGAAGCTGAGGGACGCTCTTTAAGTGGACAAAAAGCAGACGAAAAGACTCATAGAGCAGTTATTGCTGCTAGTAATGAACTTCGCGCGGCCGTTTTTGATCCGATCATACCGTATCTCGGCGGACAAAACCGCCTTCTTATTGCTCCCGACGGCGAACTAAACCGCCTTCCTTTTGAGGTACTCCCCAGCGACGGCGGGCACTTAATCGACCGTTATCATATCAGTTACCTCAGCGTTGGTCGCGACGTGCTGCGCTTTGGGCAATCCACTATACGTAGACCTACTGACTCCCTAGTTATCGCCGATCCCGATTTTGGTTTAGGCAGTCAACCTGATCTCAACAGCGAGACTTTACCGTCTCCTAGTAGCCAGACTATACCAACCTCAAGCAACCGCTTTAGCTTCTTATCGAAACTTGGCTTAGGTAAGCGCCCCCACGCCACGAGCACAACACCGACATCACTCAATACACCCTCCACCGATATCACGCAATCTATGATAGCGAAATCACCGCACTCTCGCGAACTCGCTCGAACAATCCAAGAAGTCCCACGATTGCCGGAAACGGCAGAGGAAGGCTTAACGATAGCTGGCATGCTGAACGTTCCTTGTTGGCTTGGGCAAGATGCCTTGGAACGCCCTCTAAAAACCGTAATCTCCCCCCAAATCCTGCATCTTGCCACACACGGATTCTTCATTAAGGATCAGCAGCGTGAGATACAATTTAAGACACAGCCACGTGACTTTACAGACCTCATGCTAAGCCGCATCGCCACCGCAGACATCGAGAACCCTCTGCTGCGCTCTGGCCTCGTCTTAGCTGGTGTTAACACGTGGCTCAAGGGAGGCATTCCACCGGAAGAAGCAGAAGATGGAGTCCTAACCGCTTTCGATGTCTCAGCTCTCGACTTCACTGACACCGACCTCGTCGTCCTCTCCGCCTGTGAAACGGGTCTCGGCGACATAAGAGTTGGCGAGGGTGTGTTCGGTCTACGCCGTGCACTCATATTAGCGGGTGCTAAAACCTTGGTGATGAGCCTCTGGAAGGTCCCCGACGAGCAGACGAAAGAGCTTATGATCGACTTCTACTCGCGTATCTTAAAGGGTGTGCCACGCGCTGAAGCACTCCGCGATGCTCAGCTTGCCATCAAAAAGAATTACCCGCACCCTTACTTCTGGGGGGCGTTTATTTGCCAGGGTGATCCAGATCCACTCGCGCTGTGGGAACATTCCTAAATAATTGAGGTTCTAAATATCGATGGGTACAAATTATGGCATCATTAGCAAGGGTATTTTTTTTAGCTATCGGTGTTTTTTTGATAATTATAACAATCGTATTGGGTTATTATGATCTCTATTTTCAGAGGCACCTCCAGTTAGCTCAGACGGAAGGACCTTTGACGATTTCTCAAATAGCATTGATTTGCACTATGCTGTATCTTGTTGTTTGCGCTTTGTGGTTACGTCCTTAAGGGGTCCCTTTGACAGGCGACACGGAAGCAATGTAGCATGTAGAATGGCTCATACGGCTTGAACGCACAACCTCTGAGTAAAAGAAGAAACGGTCTTAAGCTAGTTTTTCGCTACCTATCTCAATTGTTGCGCTGCAGCATTTTCAGTGTTTGCTCAGCTTGGTCACGAAGCCAGAGAGGCGTCTCTTCGTCTTCGTACACCCGGGAAAAAATGAGATACAATATTAATATTATATCCTGCCCACTGGGCTCAGATACCTTATATCCTCGACTCTCTAGAATCCCCGTCAAGTGCTCCACCACCGCGTTACTATCTATCTTATCTAGCTCCTTAACACTTACCGATGCGCCCCGCCTTTCATGCTCTTTTTTTTAGCTTTCGATCTCGCGCGCGAGCCAATATATAAAAATCACGAGCGTGGCTACTGCGAGCGCACTTACTAAAAGGGATAATAATGTCATAGGAGCCGCCGTCACTTCTCGCGCTGTGCCTGGTAGAACTCACATAAAAAGCGGACCATATCATCTTGCGTTACTTTTTGCTCGTTCTAGCGCCTGCACGGCATCCCTAGGATGCAACACAAAACCGCGACTTGTTTAAATAGTCATCATAAACGCCTTGGTAGATATTATTTCAATTAGGCACGCGTCGAAACGCGACGGTTTTTGCGTACGGTACCACCTGCGATTTTTGGATGCATCTCCTTTGGTGGTTTTATTCACTGCTAAAATATCTGTCTTGAGAAATAGAAATTGTTTACTATCTTAACTGAACTCAGCTGAGATGTAGACACACACAGTAGAGAGGATGACTCCAACTCAACATCCTGCAACCAAGCCGATAAGTGATAAGGATAGGACTTTTAGGACAAGTAAGCGAGAACGACACCTAAAACTAATGCGAAGGGATATCCCATCCATTCTACTCCCCACCCCCAAAAAAAGAAGGAACTAAGCCCAAATAAAAAAAAGAGATAACCCCTACGACAATGCCTCAGGCAAGACCTATAACGAAGTCCCACACCACAGAGAGTTAATAGATATCGCATATTTAAAGCTTAAACACCTAACAAAGCCCCTTTTTTAGTGGCTCCAAAAAAACATCGTTGGCTGCGCAAGAGTGGACTCGATCCAAACATATTGCGAACATTTAACATTGATTGTACACGTTAAATCGATTTAGTTGCCTCAAATAAGAAAGAGCCGCAACCACAGTGGGGGTTCAAACGTAGCGCTATGGAACTTTTACTGCTGTGCGAGCCAAAAAAATAAAGCTTGCACTGCCACCAGCAAATCTGAGTAGGGATGCGGTCTGTACTGCGACGAAAACCCGCGAGAGGGAGATGTGCAAACGGCAGACCCATCACCAAAAACGCGTCAATGTGTATGCTTTGGTCGCAGTTTCCTACCATCTAATAGCTGCTCAACGCTAGAACGCCCGTCTTCACGTGGCTTGTTGTAGGGGGGAATCCAAATGGATCAACATATGAGACGGTTTGTCGAGGTACTCGACACTAAGCAAAGTGTTGCTCGTACCAGTCTTGAGCGGATGGATTCAAAAACACGCAAAGCGTTTTTTAACGCAATCTGGGAGGAGCGCAGGAAGCTGAAAGAAATACCGAGCGAGGATAGCTCTGATTTCGAGTCAGTGCTCAAGCAGATAGAAAATACGTTTCTTGAATTTAAGATCGTTAAGGATGAAGAACTCACTTTAAACTACATTTCCAAGGGCAATTCACGAGCATTGGTGAGCGAACGAGCATTGGTAAGCGAACAAAGCACCCGTGATTATCCTGTAATCGGTTCAATGGTCACCATGCAAGTTGACTCATTGCACAGGTCAGAAGCACGTGACATGCAAGAACAGATGTTGCAGAATTTGTCCGTATGGCTTGACATAGGAGATAAACTAGGTGGACCGTCGAGAAGATAACTGCATCAAAGACCCTATGGTCGTGTTGTGTCTAATCTTGGACCGACACCGACCGCGCATAGGCTTTCCTGATGACCACCGTCAACTTGCACAGGATGTATGCGAGCGGATGGCGCAGGCGTGTAGGGCTAACGATGGCGAGCTCATAAAAGATGTAACACGCCCTTTAGATCTCGTTGCGATTGACAACCAAGACAGTGAACCTAGACTCCACATCCGAGAACACGGCGTGTGGCACGGCTATGAAGTTTTAGAAAGTGATTGCCGTAAACTGCAAAAAGAAGAGGCCGTCAAACCATCCAAAACCCACATCGACGCGCATTGGTGGGTACTCACGTTTCACGACGTCTTGGCGGTTGAAGTCGCGCTTCAGATGCAAGGACTACGCCACGAAGAGATCTTCAAATCGCTTAAGGGTGCGCTAGAACACACGCTCAGCACACAGTTGGCCTCTCTCAAACAGCCTGGCGTGTTCGGAGCTTCGATCTGGGAAATCGGCGTGGTGTCTGATAACGCTCTTGTACAAGGTGAGCGCACAACCTGCCTTGGGTCACTTGAGATGTCGCACCGCGTAAAGCCGTTCGAAATGCAAGACTTCCGTTTTCTGATTTCGGAGCGCAATGACGACGTGTACATCGAGGAGGTCGTACCTCACAAGGATAGCTATGGACTGGTCGTGCCACCTCTTTTATGGTTAGAAACGGGCAGATTGAAGCTTGAGCGTATTAGGGCAGATTACGCTAAAGTAAGAGAGGAAATGCAAAGCTACCACCTGCGCATAACGAGGGTCACTGAGTGGTTCGTGTATTTCCAACAGCGGAGCTACCGCGAGCTCGCAGAACTTGGATCCGACGAATGGGAAGAGCTGAGGGGCAAGAGCCAGTCGCTCGTTCAGCAACTCGCCTCTCTTGAGAGCGTTATGGCCCAGATAGATGATGCACTTGTTACTGCAGATATCGCGAAAAAAAATTATCGTAAGATACAAGAGCGTTGGCAGCTAAGTCCAGGATCGCTTATAACTACACTATCAGCCGACGCTGATGTGTTTATCGAACAGGCACGAAGCGATCTACGCTATTTTCAAAACTTGGCACAGCGCATTCGATCTGTGCTTAATAGCGTTCAGTTTCAGCTGCAGCTCGCCGATCCGACGCTCCGAAAGGGTTTCGAGATGGGTAAGGTGCTCCTGCCTCAATTTGCCCTTATGGGGGCCATATTGTCGATCGCACTGCGGGTTGGGTTTCCATTTAATAACCTTTGGTTATTAGCCGGCACCACGACAGCAGCGTGGGTAGTCGGACGGCTCATCGGTTCGTCAAGGATACTCGTCCATTGGCAACGGCTTTTAGGAAGCGCATCTATAGCATCTGCTTTTACGGCTATTGTAGCTCCTCAAAGCTTAACGTGGACGCTCTTTATATGGCTTAGCAGCTTTAGCGTAGTATACATTCTCGATACGATTAGGGTGGTTCGCTCCTCTGTTAAAGCCGAGTTCAAGCGGGAACGCAAAGAGCAGCAGACACGGCTGACTGAAAGTGAGCTGAGCGCAATATTTACTGAGCATTACAAAGAGAACCTCCAGCTAATCCGTGAACCAATTCCCGAATTTGAGGTGGCGCGCAAACTGGAGTACGCACGCGATGCGCTTTATGACCTTCTGGCAGAACTTCCACCAACTGAAATCTACCGTCCTAAGGACTTCAACTCCTTTTTGGAGAAGATGACGCGGAAAAAATACGTATCAGTTGCACAGATACCAGACGCAATCGGCATTCGTTACGTTGTTCCTCCATGGAAGATGCGCCATTTTCGCAACAGGGTATGTGACCGCTTGCAGCCGCGCATTGTCGAAGAGAGCTATCATAGTTATTTTAGCGGCGGCTACCGCGCGATCCACTTAGTAATCGATTTGTGGGGGGTGTATGCTTCCATTAACGGTCGCAAGTTCCCTTATATGAGCGCTGAGGTCCAGATCAAGACAGCGCTCAACAATACGTGGGCAAACTTGGGGCACGACTTCGTTTACAAATCGATGGGGTCACCAAACCCCGCTGTTAAATTTGTGCTTGTTTGCTGCGTGCTTCCGCTATTTCGGGTCCTCTCACGTATCGAGCTTCGGCTTTTTTGGAAGTGGATGGGTTGGGTAAAACAGTATGAATTGAAGGATATCGGTCTTTTTCTCGCTGAGCGGTCTGAAAATGCCCAAGGAAGTGAAGTTTACGCGTTTGCGATCGCTCCAGGAAGTCTAGCTGATAACAGCGGGGTCAAAAAAGGGATGTACCTAATGAGTATAAACAGCGAACCGATGTACAAACTCACAACGTGCGTTAAGATGTTGGAGAAGTCAAATAACCACGGGTCGTTCATCTTCGAATTTATTGATGACGAAGACCCGAACCAAGCTAACGTGCAATTAACAGTAGACAGAACTTCTTGAGAGCTATCTTTTAAATGCGTTTTAAACTACGAAGGATCTGTTGATACCTCATAAGAAACCTAGGAGAACAAAAATGACACACAAACCGTGGGGCGAGCTGCCCGGGGGCAAGCTCGAACCAGGAGAGCGCTTCGACGACGCGGTGCGTCGCGAGGTGATAGAAGAGACCGGATTAACGGTCGCGCTTACCGGTTTGGCCGGAGCGGTGGAGTTCGATCTTCCCACGATTAAAGTCGCCTGCCTGATTGTAGAAACACAGGTTTCTGGTGGAACATTTCGTCTAAGCCAAGAACATGATGCGTACAAGTGGGTAGATGAAGCCAAGATTGCAGGCGTTGACATTGTTGCTCACTTTCAGCGCTTTTTAGGGGTACAATGGCGTAGTGTATAAGAGGAAATCATGCGCGCATACAAGCTAATTTCGCTATTTGTAGTGGTCCTCCTTGTTACCGTGTTATGTGTAGGTATAGCCACTGTTCGCACAGTAGCACAGCAGGATGCAGCGCAGTTCCGCTACAACGCCCAGCACACGGGTGATTATAGTAGCATTGCGGGAAGCGGTGCAAAGGATGGCGCGTTACAATGGCGCTATCAATTAGCCGGATCGCAATCGTTTTCATCGTTCGAACCGGCTATTTCAAGCGGCATCTTATACGTAGCGAGTGACGAAAGTGATACCCTCTACGCATTAAACGCAACGACTGGGGATACTCTATGGAGCTACACGATTAGCGGAGGGGCACCTGAAGCTGTTGCGATCGCTAACAATGAAGTGTATCTAGGGAGCGACGACAAGAACTTCTACGCACTGAACGCGAGTAATGGAGCGAAACTTTGGAATACGACAATTGGACAAACTCCAGCGTCTGCCCCGACTGTTGCTAATGGGATCATATACGTAGGGAGCTATGACAACAATCTTTACGCACTGAATGCCACGACTGGCATGAAGTTATGGAACTACACGACAGGGGATGTTATAGCCAGCTCTCCCGCTGTTGCCAACGGCATAGTGTACGTAGGGAGCAATGACAACGCCCTTTACGCCCTAAACGCCACTACCGGCACAAAGCTGTGGAGTCATAGGACCGGAGATAGAATAATCAGCTCTCCCGCTGTTGCCTACGGCGTAGTGTACGTAGGGAGCAATGATGCAAATCTCTACGCCTTAAACGCCACCACCGGCACAAAGCTGTGGAGCTACAAGACGGGGGATACCGTGGCCTCCTCCCCCGCTGTTGCCAATGGAGTTGTGTACGTCGGAAGCTTTGACTTCAACATCTACGCCTTAAACGCCACCACCGGCACAAAGCTGTGGAGCTACAAGACTGGATCCACTGTGTACTCCTCGCCTGCTATCGCCAACGATGTGGTATATGTAGCATGCAACGATGCAAACCTCTATGTACTCAATGCCTCCACCGGCACAAAGCTGTGGAGCTACAAGACTGCTGCAACCGTGACCTCCTCCCCTGCAATCGCCAATGGCATAGTATATTTCACAAGCTTGGACGGCAATGTGTACGCTACTACGGTCCTCGCTGCACGTCAGGACACGGCGTCTTCAACTGCTAGTCAGAGTGCGATCCCTGGGTTTGACGCTATACTCGCATTTGTGGCTGCTCTCTTCACTACTTACGTAGTAAGAAGGAGGTGCTAATCTCCCTACCATTCTCATCTCATTTTTGCGCTGAAACGGCGTGCTGAGACAGCGTTTAGGAGCGTTAATAAACAAATCATTTAGCTTGCAGTAGAATCTTTCGTTCAAATGAGCCTATGAGAGATTTGGAAATCGATAGTCCTTTCAGTAGATTATGAAAGCAAGAGCCTCCTACCCTTCAGAATTGCACTTAGATCTATATTTTACGGGGGAAGTTTTCATTTTATACAGAGAAATATGATAGGCAACAAAGGCGCTTGTTTTTCCAGCCATAAATACATATAAGCTTTTTTCCATTTTCGTAGATAGAAACTTCCCGTTGTCTATAGCGTGCTGGTCGTTGACCTTATGGTGGATAAACGCATAATTTGAAACCTTCAACAATCTTCGAGAAAGAATAACAAAAGTATAGCGCGGTTCATTCAAAGCGGTGATTGCCAATTAGAGTGGTTTGCGCCGTGCTGAGCTCTCTACAATCCGAGGAGGGCTAATAACACCGTCACACGAAACAGGGCAAAAAGCGCGTGCCGCAGCGACTACGACGATTTAAACGCATCTCTTCTTTGAACGTTATCCGCGCCGAGAATTATTATTATGGACGTTGAGCGGAGAGGTCTATTAGATCTGATTTCCAACATTTGTGGCTGGTTTTACGAAAAAAGCTTGCCATTTAGAACGCGCTATAAAAAGTTATGATTTTTTTTTAAAAACTAGCTTTCCCATACGTATTGGTTGGTCGCTTTTCCGTTTTTATATATAAAAACGTGCCAAGCCCAATTCCAAAGTGCGTCTGTTTCTACAGAATAGTGATGTAACAGCGATTGATCAGGTTGAATTTCATACCAATTTGTATTCTGATGACTATAATCAGATAGCTTATTATCGTAAATATCCGTCGTAAATGATGAAGAAGCTCCATAACTACTTTGCGTTTCTCCGAGAAATATTGACTTATCTCCATAATTTTTCAAATAAAAGTCAAAATCAAATATTGTCCCGCTACCTCTAAAATTGCTGAGTTGAATATCGAAATTCTCCCCGTGTATTGTTCCACCAGCTTTAGTTCTGCTTATAGGTACAGAACTTACTGAGTCGAGACATCCGACGCTGACATTTAACAGTAAGATTATCGCTACGATAACAAAAATAGCTACAATTTTGTGCATTTTTGCCTCATTTACGAAATGATCCTTATGAGCGTTGCTTATTCTGCAAATATAAAAGTTACGAAACTGTGCACCGAAAAATAAGAAGAAATACTGCAAGATAGGTACGATATCGCCGTAAAGATTTTCATCTTAAATTGGCATAATCTCCTAGAAATGGCGCTTTTTCGAAGAATAAAATCGAAGTTAAAGATTTGTCTACAATAAGAATTGAAGGATCAATACTTGATGAATCAGGTCAACATAAGGCAGCGATGAAACTTTTTCTTGACCAAATAAAGGCCGATCCAGACCCACAACGTCAGAGTTACATTGTGGCTCTAATGCTAGGTCTAGCTGATATTCATACGCTAGACGCTAGAATCAAAGTAGGGATAATAGAACAGGATATCTACCTTTATACGCGAATGATGGCGCCTGTGCTCAGTTGTTAGCTTTAGGACATAGGCGTATTTTGTAGGTTCTTGGACGTCAAGGTTCACTAGAATGGCAGATGGAATTTAACGATTGAACTGCTATCCAATACATACAGATAGCCCTGACCATCCAACGCTATGTCCTGAGCGTTGGATAGGCTCTTTGTCTGACGCTTCTCTTTGTAGGTGAGTTTGGTCCTCCCCAATTCCTTGAGATTCGGGTTAAGCTTCACAAGCACACCGTTCATAAGCTCGATAACGTAGATGTTGTCGTTGCGGTCAATAGTCAGCGCTCCGATATTGGTGAAGGAAGTCAAACTCTCTTGCGGGATCCCGCGGACAGAGAGCTTCCAAATGCAGTCGGCCCAGCCATGGCTCTCCGTACTCGTTCCAATTACAAATGTCTGTTCCAGCGAATCTACCGCTAACCTCCGGCAGTTATGCACGCCCAAGTTCTTCACTTATTGCTCTACGGTCCCATCGCGGTTGAGGATCGTGATGCCAGTTGATTGATAAAGCACGTAGATATTCTCACTAGTGACAGCGATATCTTCCTGCTAGGAATTGGAAGGAAGAGCAATTCGCCATTTCACACGGCCGTCCCAATCGGTGACGTATAGTCGGGGATGCCTTCCCCCCGTATAGATAGCATCCTCCGCAAGGGCAAAGCACTCTGTGAAGTAGCCAAACGTCGCCCCTGGGTCTTCATGATAGGCAACGTTCTGTTGCTGGATCTCATCAAATAATTCCACTAGCAAGATCGTTTGGATCTCGGTGCCAGCGGTGTCGAAGACGAGAAGCGCATTATTGGCCTTGTTTTGCGTGACGAGTAGCGACCTGACTGGGTCGAAGGCTAGCTTCTCGTACATAGAGTGCCCTCCTTGTGAGGACCACGTTAACGTAAGAGATCGACGGGATGGTGTACACTTGAACCAGTCTAATAAACCCATTTGGCTCACTCCAAATGCTTGAATTCTTTTTTAAACAAATAAAAATAACGCGGCAAACCTTACGCAAGTGGCCCCGGATCGCCCTGACAGATGAAGGCCCCCCAGTAGTAGGGGTCTGGATATTCCGCTTTAATCGTTAGCTGCGCATTGCGGAGGGCGTCTGCGCGTGGTTCACCCTTCAAAATACGCGCGTAAAAGTCTATCATAAGCTCCTTAGTAGGCTCATCCGGCACTTTCCAGAGGCTCATTATGAGCGTCTTGGCGCCTGCCAACATCACCGCACGGCGCAAGCCGAAGACGCCTTCTCCGACAAGGATATCGCCAAGCCCCGTCTCACACGCTGAAAGGACAACGAGGACGGTGTCGGTGAGATCGAGAGCTGAAACGTCGAGAGCGGTGAGGACGCCGTCTTCTGCCTCCTGGGGTGGGACTCTTCCGTTAAGCCACGTGTTGACGCCAGCTAAGACGAGACCTGAGCGAATAAGGGGGTTTTCGATGCCTGCAGTTCCGATACGATCGAGCATGCGATCGGCAAAGCCGACATTTCGTGAGGCGACAAGTTGTTGCCGATCCTTGAGAAAGAAGCCGTGTGTGGCAAGGTGGACTATGCGGGGGGACCTTACGCCTTTGAGAGGGCGTTCTAGCGCTTCCTTCTCGAGCCAGGCTGTAACTTTAAGCATATCCGCTATGCTCTTACCTTCAACTGCTGTTCCGGGTAAGCGGGGGACTTTTTGTAAGGTTCGTGTGAGATCGCGAGATTGCGGTGACGCTACTGTTGCCCGCTGCTTAAAGTTTGAAGAGCTAGCAAGGTCAAAATCGGGGTCAGCAATAACTACAGGGTCCGTGGGTTGTTCTACTACGCCGAGTCCAAGGCGGAGCACATCGCGACCAACGCTGAGGTAACTGATATGATAACGGTCGATTAAGTGCCCATCATCGATGGGGAGTGTCTCGAACGGAAGGCGCGTTAGTTCGCCATCAGGCGCAATCAGGAGGTGGGTGGCACCGGCGAGGTGGGGGATAAGCGGGTCAAAAACTGTAATACGAAGGTTGGCGCCCGGGTCTGAGATGGCTTCGGTTGCTTTCTGAGATCTCCCTTCAATCACAGAACGTGTCTCATCTTCACCTGTAACCTGCATCCGGAAGGCAGCAATCTTTCGATCGATACGCTCTGCCTTGCCAAGATCAATCATCGCGAGACTCCCCGGTTCATGAGCTCGCAGGACGAATGCGAGGTAATGAGGGGGCTGCCAGCTCGACTCTCCCGGTGCGTGAACCATAGTGAAGTCGAGTGTTTCAAACCGCACGAACTCAATGAGGGTCGTGTCCTGAGGGAGTGCCTCCGCGACCGCGCGGTGATCGACCTCCTTGAGGTGTCGTTCAAGGCTCATCTCGGGGATCTGGCGAGCAAGTTTGGCTTCGATGTGCTCAAGTTCGACATCCCACTCATTGAGGCGCTGCCTATGCACGTCGATCCCTTCTGGACCGGGACCAGCGAGCATCGTCTGGGCGATCTGATTCTTAAGCATACGGAGCTGCTGCAACTGCGCCAGAAGAGCGGGATACTTTCCACCGAGGACAGCGTCACGTTGCGCTGCAAGTGCTTCAGCACCCATCGCCTTCCGTCGGAGGACGAGGTCCATCGCCGCGCGTACCGCTCGGTCAGAAGGGGGACACTGCTGGCTGACAAGAGAGAGGAACGCATCTACTGAACTTTGAATGCTCAGTAAGTAGGCCATTCGCTGGCTCTCTGATCCTATGGAGAAGACCTGCGCAATTATATCATCGTAAACTGCAGCTGCTTGGATCATTAAGGCAAACGCCTCAGAAGTGCGACCGGTGGCGGCGTAGAGTGCTGCAAGGTTGCGGTTAATTTCGGCGTAATCGGGGTGCCGTTCTCCGCGGGCTTCACGAATAATATTAAAACCCTTACGATAGAGCGGTTCAGCAGCCTTGTAGTAGCCCATATCAGAGTAGAGCGTTGCGAGGTTATTGAGAGTTGCAATATAATAGGGGTGCCATTCTCCAAGGGTTTCACCAATAATATTAAAGACCTCACGGTAGAGCGACTCAGCCTCCTCATAGGGGCCCGTCTTATGGTGCAGCATAGCGAGGTGGTTGAGACTTACGGCATAACTTAGGTGCCGCTTACCAAAGACATGACGGCGGATGTCCAACGCCTGGCGGTCCAGCTGTACTGCAGCCTCGTAGTCACCCATCTCATAGTAGACGCCTGCAAGATTGCTGAGACTTTCGGCATATCTTGGGTGCTGCTCGCCTAGGACTTGACGGCGGATATCCAACGCATCACGATAGAATGAATAGGCTTCATTGTAGTCTCGCAAACTGAAGTAAAGAAACCCTAAATTATTAAGACTCTGAGCATAGTCGAGAGGTCGCTGGCTGCGGAATTTTTCGCGGATATGCAATGCTTGGTAATGCAGTGATTCAGCCTCCTCATAGTCGCCTATAGCACGATAGAGCGTAGCGAGGTTGTTGAGACTAGTGGCGTAGTCGGCACTATCCGATCCACTTGCCGTTTGTTCGAATTTACATAATTCAGTGGCCGGGGCGATTGCTTCCTCTATGCGACCTTGGTTGTAGAGCTGACTAGTTTGCCTCTTGAGACGAGCTCTATTTTCTTTAATTGATTCTCTAGGCATGGGTGGAACTCCCATAATAGTAGGCTTTTATTGACTCTTTACAGGTTACTTTATAACTATAGATTTACACGTTGTAGTGACAAGTGAAAGAGCAGCTACACACACAATGGCAAACAGAATACGTCGAATGATTGTAGCACGCCAGATGAAGAAGATGAATGATGTTTAACTTCGCGTACTAGGAGGGATCATTGAATTTGGCGGGATATCTTTAGATCCAAAACGCGATCCTGATGAAGAATACGCTGCGTTGGACTATATTCATAATCTCGGTTGGACTGATGTTGACTGGACCCTCCCTCACCCCGATGGTCGCATATTAGCAGTATGCCGACCAAAAGATCGCTGGCGCGCGGCGATGTGAAGAATATAAGCAAAGATCCGGGAGCGGGAAAGGAGACCTTCTCTAACGACATTTATGCGCATTTTCCGAGCGAACAACGTCTTAAAAGCCCATCTTGATTTGCGGCACAGCCTTACATAACAAGAATAAGCGTACAGTCAACATTTTGGATGATATATACAACCCTGAATTCGCGGTCGAAATGAGGCGGAAAAGGGCTTATTAGATCTTTTAAAAACGAAAACAAGAATGAGGGGGGTAGATATGGCGTCACGATGCGAGGTTTGTGGAGAGAGTCTAGAGGGTGGCCTTACTGTGATTTTAGACTGCGAATCACAAGAGGGTGACAAAAGGACAGTTTATATGTGTTTAAAATGTACAGGCCGATTACCGAAAGAAACATTCAGTGACAAAGTAATAGACTTAATTTAACGTTGTTATTCGTCGCCGCGTCTCAACCGCGATCAAGCGTAATTTCAACCACATAACTACTTCCCTTATCACCTAAGCCTTAAGTTTCACTATTAAAGATAATTACATCTGATTATAAGCTTAGTGCAATGAAACTAACAGCCCTATGAAAAAAGAGGATGAAAACGAGACCGGCAATGAACCGTTATCACGTTGGATGCCCTTTCCCGGCAAGTTTTTTGAGGCGTTCAATCGCTCGCTCAATCAAGTGAGCATATTGGGGCGACGCCCGGATAATTACCTCCTGATATGAGCGTATTGCATCCTCTCTCTTTCCCAGCGCCTCCTCGGCAGTAGCCCTGTTAAACCATGCAGGTACATATTGCGGTCCAATTCTGTTTGCTTCCTTAAAGCAATTTAAAGCCTCATTTGGACGGCCTAAGCCGCCTAAACTGGAACCCTTATTGTTCCAAGCTTTCACGTAATGCGGGTTTAGCTCTAACGCTTTGTTGAAGCACGGCAATGCCTCCTGGAAGCGCCCGAGATTGTTCAAACTCGTCCCTTTGTTGTTCCATGCCTCATCCCACTCTGGATTGAGTTCGATCGCCCTGTTGAAGCATGGGAGTGCCTCATTATCATCGCCCTTTTTGTTTAGCGCTAATCCCATGTCGTTCCATGCTTTCGCATCCCATTCAAACATAGTCGTTACCTCTTGACACCTATGACGCATAATCAGACGTTGAAGTTGTCTTTTTGTCTTCGAACACCGCCTTTCGCAAGCTCTAAGAAAAGTGCAGTTGATCTAATTTACAGGATAAGCGCGCCCGGATCACCCTGGCAAATAAACGCCCCCCAGAAGTAAGGGTGCGGGTAATTCTTTTTGATGGCAAGCTGAGCATCGCGGAGTGCTTCAGCGCGTGGCACACCCTTTAAGATACGCGAGTAGAAGTCGATCATAAGCTCTTTCGTCGGTTCGTCGGGCACCTTCCAGAGGCTCATGATTAGCGTCTTTGCGCCAGCTAGCACGAAGGCTCGGCGTAGGCCGAAGACGCCTTCTCCGACGTGCACGTCACCGAGCCCCGTCTCACAAGCGGAGAGAACGACGAGGTCGGTGTTAGTGAGATCGAGGCCGGAAACGTCTTCGGCGGTAAGTACCCCGTCCTCTGCCTCTTGGGGAGGCGCCCCTCCTTTAAGCCACGTGTTGAAGCCAGCAAGGACGAGGCCCGAGCGGAGAAGAGGGTTTTTGATACCTGAGCTTGAGATTCGATCGAGCATGAGGGTGGCGAAGTCGCCTTGTTGTGAACTAACAGGTGTTTCAGATTGCTGATCCTTGAGGAAGAAACCATGCGTGGCAAGATGGAGGATTCGGGGGGAGATTACGGATTTAAGGGGGCGTTCTAAAGCCTCCTTATCGAGCCAGGAAGGGACGTTCAGCATATCGGCTATTCTTTTGCCCTCTACCGCCGTGCCAGGTAAGCGGGAGACCGCTTGTAGGGCGCGAGTGAGATCGCGTAAGTGCGGTGATGCTACTTTTGTTCGATGCTCATAGCTTGAAGAGCTGGCGAGATCAAAATCGGGGTCAGCGACCACTATGGGGTCGGCGGGTTCGTTAATTCTATCATGTCCAAAACGGAGCACGTCGCGGCCAACGCTTAGGTAGCTAAGGCGGTAGGCGTCGATTAGGTAACCGCCGTCATTGCTGGGGAGTACCTCGAACGGAAGGCGGGTGAGCTCTCCATCGGGTGCGATGAAGAGATGGATAGTACCCTTAATATGAGGAATGAGCGGGTCAAAGACTACCGAACGAATGTCCGTTCCTACGTCGTTAAAAGAGGCCGCGTAAACCACTCCGTCACTGCTTCCGTATGCAGCAGTGCGTGCTTCATTTTCGCCCGTGATTTTTGTCCGAAGATCTGTGATTAAGCGATCGATTGCCTCGGCATCACCAAGATCGATCATCTGAAGGCTTTTCGGCTCTCGCGCGCGAAGGACGAACGCGAGGTAACGGGGTGACCCTTTAAAAGACTCGCCGCACGCAGGGGCAGCAAAGTCAAATGGCACAAAGCGCACGAACTCAACAAGTGCTGTGCCCTCGGGAAGAGCGCCTGCTACGGCGTGATAGTCTACCGCTTTGAGCTGTTGCTCGAGGCTCATCTCGGGGATTTGGCGAGCGAGATCTGCTTCGAGTTGCTCGCGTTCTATGTTCCACTCGTTCAGGCGTTGCTGGTGAGCATCGATTCCTTTGTCACCAGGCCCTGCAAGCATTGTTCGGGCAATCTGACTGTTGAGCGAACGGAGTTTAGCCAATTCGTCACGAAGCTGAGGGTACTTCCCGCCAAGCACGGCATCGCGCTGTGCCGCGAGCGCTTCAGCGCCGATTGCCTTTCGTCGAAGGACGAGGTTCATTGCTGCTTGTGTCGCGACGTTGGACGGCGGGCATCGCTGACTAACGAGAGAGAGAACCATATCTACCTGATATTGAATACTCTGGATGTAAGCCATGCGCTGGTTTTCGGATCCTATGGAGAAGATCTGTGCAGTCACGTGGTCATAGATCACGGCTGTCTGCGTGACTAGGTCAAATGCCTCTGCGGCTCGATCCACAGCGGCATAGCATAGGCCTAGGTTTTCGAGACTTCTTGCGTAAATAGGGTGATGTTCTCCGAAGCAGGCACGGAATATGTCTGGGGCTTGTTTAAGAAGGGGTTCAGCGGCCTCGTAGTTGCCAGTTAAGAGATAGTGCAATGCGAGATTTGTGAGACTTGCGGCATAGTCTGGGTGGTTTTCGCCCAGGGTTTCACGTCGAATTTTGAGGGCTTGACGGAGCAGAGGTTCGGCGGCCTCGTGAGAATCACTAATACTAATTAAGTTCGAGAAGTGGGCTAGGCTCTGCGCGTAGTCTGGGTGGTTTTCGCCTACGGTTTTACGTCGAATTTCGAGGGCCCGGAGTAGTAGTTCAACCTTCTCCTCGATATTGCCTGTAAACAGGGCTAGGTTGTTAAGGAGTGCAGCATAGTCTGGGTGGTTTTCGCCGACGGCTTGGCGCATGATATCGATGGCTTGCCTATAAAGGGGTTCGGCGGCCCCGTAGTTGCCCATATCGTGGTATAGCTCGGCTAGGCTATTGAGGCCTGAAGCGTAATTGCGGTCTTTATCACGGTGGGTTTGGCGCATGATATCGATGGCTTGCTTATAAAGAGGTTCGGCGGCCTCGTAGTTGCCCATTTTGTAGTAAAGATTGGCGAGGTTACCGAGGCTTGCTGCATAGTTAGAGTTTTTTGAGTCGTCAACTGTTTTTAGCAACTCGCACAGCTCTTTGGCAGGGGTTATCGCCTCTTCGTAACGACCTTGCTTATAAAGCCCGCTAAATTGCTCGTAAAGACGGTCGGCTTTTTTTTCAGCTAATCTTCCGGGGTCGGGGAGCTCGCCGTTGGTGGTTTTAAAACCGACACTATTAGCCCGACTTGAAAGGGCTTCTGCGGCTTCGAAGTTACCTGTTTTTTTGTAGAAACGTACTAAATTATTGAGGCTTTCAGGGTACCTCGGGTGTATTTTGCCGAGGGTTTCACTCACTATATTTAAGGCTTGCCTATAGAGGGGTTCAGCGGCCTCAAAGTTGCCCATCGCTTCATAGAGAGTACCGAGATCGTCGAGATGTGCCGCGTATTTGGGGTGAGATTGGCCGAGGGCTTCACGCGTAAGGTCGAGCCTTTGAAGTAAGAGCGGCTCAGCTGCTTGGTAATTTCCAATAGCGACGTAAAGGCCTGTAAGGTTGGAGAGGCTTGCAGAATAGCTGGACCTGCGTGGTTCGTCAACTGTTTTTAGCAACTCGCACAGCTCTTTAGAAGGGGTTATCGCGTCTACGTAACGACCTTGCTCAGATAGTCGCTTGATTTGCTCAGTGAGACGCCTGGTTTTATCTTTAGAGAATAGCCCGCTCATGACTTGCCCTTGGCATGAATGCTGCACCACAGCAAAGGTGTTATACAGTTTTGTTACAGCAATGGTTCATCATAAACCGCTTCTGTCAAATATTACTAAAGGATACGATTCAGTAGTATTATCAATACTTAGTAAAAATCTCTTTAACCACTATTAATCGATAATTAGCTTTCTGCTGCTTTATCCCTTATGTACTTGTCAAGCTCTGCTGAGCCGAAAAGTATGAACTACAATTAAGTACAAGATCTGAGAATCAATCGGAAAAATATGAGCCGTAAGCAAAGAGGTAAACAAAACACGTGACATCAAGGAGTTAAAAGAATTGTAGGGCTGTCTCTTTTTTATTGTATGCGCGGTTGATTACTTGTGGCTTACATGTGCTACGAACTCGCCACGAGCCAGAAGTATCAAAGATCTCCTCATAGCGAAAGTTACAAACAAACTTCTCTGCATTTTTTTAACGAGTTAAATAAAGAAGATGTATAAACGAGCAAATTCTTAAGTATAAGATATGGGATATTGGTTCAGAACTCTCAAGTCTTTGTTTGACCACAGTGAGAAGGCAAGAGAGGACGACGAGATAATACTGCGTAGCATCTTGGGACATGGATTATCACAAGACAAGCGCTACGACGACGCTCTCGAGCACTACGATGAAGCGCTTGAGATCGACCCGTATAACATCTACGTATGGCAGAATAAAGCTATTTCGCTTATAGGATCGGGCCGCTACAACGATGCGCTCTTTGCTATTGATAAAGCACTTGAGATTAACCCAGAATATGCTCACGGGTTGAGGACCAAAGGGGACATATTCCAGCTTTTAAACCGCTGGGAAGAGGCGCTTCAATGCTATGACAAATCACTTGAGATCAATTCGAAGGATTTTAAGACGTGGACCCGCAAAGCTGATGTGCTAATTAAAGAAAAGCACTACGAAGAAGCTCTCGTATGCCTTGATGGGGCGCTTAAGATTGATAAGAAAAATGGTCAGACGTGGTTTCGTAAAGGGTATATCCTTGAAGAGTTAGGCCGCCACGAAGAGAAAGTTCAATGCTGGAACAAGGGATTGAAATTAGATCCGGAGTTGAAAAAGCGCTATGAAATTAGATACGAAAGAGTGTTTAAACGCTAAGTCTAATATTACTCACATCTCAGCCTGTTTTTAGCGTGTGCGATTATGTTGCGTAACACCGTAAGCTATCATCAACAGTTGTAAACTTTGACAAAGAATCCAAACTAAACCCTAGCTTTCTTTTCCTTTATAATCAGACCGGGTCTTAGTCGCGCGCGGCTATCGCAACGATTATGTGCCCAGTGTCGGCATTCTCTACTATTATGCTGTCTATA
Source organism: uncultured Methanomicrobia archaeon (assembly GCA_964355295.1). Lineage (GTDB taxonomy): Archaea > Halobacteriota > Bog-38 > Methanoflorentales > Methanoflorentaceae > Methanoflorens. The sequence goes on along the minus strand of CAYHCZ010000015.1, from coordinate 487 downwards.
GAACATTGTTGCGACGTTTATTCAGATATTCAGTTTCCAAACCCCGAGTTATTGGAGATCCATCGTAGCAAAGTCTCGCTTCATTACGCAAAAGCAGGTTACAACTACCCGACGATCAGGCGACCTCATACGTTTTCAAAACTTGCCGGGTTACCCGCCAGAATATATCAGACTGTTCATGAAGGCGCACTAGCCTTTCTTGGGTCATATCGCCTAACGAAAAGACCGCAAAAAGCTTAGAATTCTCCGTCTTGACATGGCGGGGGATTTGGGACTTTCTGAGGTATTTTTTCGAGGAGAGATTACAACCAGAAAAGCAGTACCCCATCCTGAACGGTCTGACAGATTCGAGTAGACAAACCCGCAAGTCGCGAGAATGTATGCGGTAATCGTACCGTTGGATAGTTGTAGCCATTTTTTGCGTTGTGTAAAGAGATTTTGCTGCGATGGATCTCTAATAGTTCGTGTTTTGGCAGTGAAACGTCAG
>CAYHCZ010000014.1:0-24001 GCA_964355295.1 uncultured Methanomicrobia archaeon | reverse complement strand
CCTCAAAATTGCACTTCAAATAGCCCTTTTGCTTCAGATGCAACCGTTCGAACAAATCCATACTATGCGGAAACTCGTAATCGACGGATCGAATACGAGTGGCTTCCAACGGACAGCGCTTTTAGCAGTAGACGGACAAGTGTCGCTCAGGAGCGGAACCGTTAGGATCGACACGCTTTCCGTCGAGGAGGAAGCAGCGCAAATAGTCGACAAGGACGTTTATTCGCTCGATCGAATCGGCATTCCTCTTGTAGAAATCGGCACTGCCCCTGATCTGAGGACACCTACGATGGTAAAAGAACTCGCTCTTATGATTGGTACGATCTTGCGTGCTTGTAGAGTTAAGCGAGGGCTGGGAACGATCAGGCAGGATATAAATATCTCTATTGTAGGGGGTGCGCGGGTCGAAATCAAGGGCGTGCAAGCGCTTGAATTAGTAGAGGATATTGTTCGTTTTGAAGTCTCGAGGCAGCTTAACTTGCTCAAAATCAGAGATGAGCTACAAACCCGAGGGGCGCGTACGGGAGACCCCATTGAGGTCACATCGGTATTTAAACGGACTGAATCAAAAATTCTTAAGAATAAACGTGTTTGGGGGGTGTTACTTCCCGGGTTTGCCGATCTCGTGGGAAAAGAGATACAACCAGGTCGCCGATTGGGTTTAGAACTAGCTGATCGGGCAAAAAAGAAGGGTATTGCAGGTATATTTCACACCGATGAGTTGCCACGGTATGGCATAACAAGCAAAGAAACCGATGCTCTGTTAAAGTTCTTAGATGCCGAAGAACGTGACGCAGTTGTCATTCTTGCTGATAAGAGTGCGAAGACCTGCGTTGAGGCGATATCTGCGGTTATAGAGCGCGCGAGAGAAGCTATTGAGGGCGTTCCTGAAGAAACGAGACGCGCTTTTGACGATGGGTGCTCTGAATACCTACGACCCCTACCTGGTGCTGCACGCATGTACCCAGAGACGGACGTCTCCCCTATCTCCTTACCGAAAGAAGTTGTCGAACGTGTTAAACTGCACTTGCCAGAGAAGCTTGAAGATAGGACACAGAGATATAAGCGTGAATTCTTCTTAAACGATGAGTTGGCTCGTCAAATGGCGCGGTCCGAAAATAATGGACTTTTTGAACAAGTTATGAACCTTTGGTGCGAGAAAGACAGCGGCGTTGCAAAAGACGAAATGAAGGACGCTGCAACACTTGTAGTCCGAACACTGGAAGGGGTCATATCGGAACTTAAGCGGGATGGTTTTCCCGTTGATAGACTAAAGCGTAAACACTTCCTCGATGTTTTCCAACTCGTGAGACATAAGGCTATCTCCAAGGAAGGCGTGCCTGAGGTTCTTCGATCGCTGGCTGAATGTGATACGAAAACTGCGGATGAAGCCGCGATAGAACTGGGATTTATCATGTTAAGTGAGCATGAGCTTAAAGCGATCGTTGATGACGTCGTAAACTCGCAGCTCGATTTCATTAAGGCAAGAGGCATGGAGGCTATAAGCCCTCTAATGGGTGTCGTCATGAAACAAGTCCGGGGCAAAGCAGATGGTAAACTCGTAAACGAAGTGCTCAAAGCCAAGGTTCTGTCTGTCCTTCAATAGGATAGTCGTATGTCGAGCACAGAACTCTTGTACGAGTTGGTAAAAATTCCAAGTACCAGCACTAACGAGCATGAAATTAGCCTTTTTATAGAAAATAAACTCGTTGATTTGGGAATGGAAATCACGCGCTCTGGCAACAACCTGATAGGTAAACTTGGCCGCGGACGACCTACTTTAATGTTGTGTGGTCACCTTGATACCGTGCCACCTTTCTTTCCCCCCCAAATTAAAGGGACGAAATTGTTTGGAAGAGGTGCAGCTGATGATAAAGGGGGTCTAGCCGCAGTTATCAATGCTATAGCTAATATCAAACAAAGCAAGCTTAAGGGCACGTTGCTCACGACTTTCGTAGTCGATGAAGAGCTTAAAAGTCTCGGTGCTCAAGACATCTTGCCCCATATAGATGCGGATTTCGGTGTCGTATGCGAGCCAACCAGTCTAAAGATAGTAAACGGGCATAAAGGCCGTTTAACCTTTAATGTTGAAGTCAATGGAAAATCAGCGCACGCCAGCAAGCCAGAGCTCGGCAAGAATGCCATTGTTGCTATGGCAAAGCTTGTGTTACTAATGGAAAAAATGCCACTAACAAAACATACAGTGCTTGGCAGCGAAACAATGACCATTAGCGCAATAACTGGGGGTGACGTACTTAACGTAGTTCCTAACCGATGCCGAATCAGTGTTGACTATCGCTTCGTGCCGCCTCATGACGCATATAATATTTTAGAGATGCTTAGAGCGAGACTTCCTAAAGCAAAAATCTCATTTGCAGAAAATCCAAAAAATTTTTCACAACCGTTTTATTTATCGGATCACGAGATTATTACGCTTTTAAAAGAATCTATACGCTGTTGTGGGCAAAACCCGCAGATAGTGACGATGGATGCGAGCACTGATGCTTCGCGTTTTAACGAGGCAGGAATACCTACCGTCGTCTTTGGACCGGGTGACATTGCGCAAGCGCACACCACTGACGAATGGATAGACGTTCGTGAGATGGAAACAGCGAGTAAGATCTTCGGAGAGTTGATCAAGAGAGTTTTGATAGCGTGACATTTCTATGTAGCCACAATTCTAGCAGTTTTCAAAAAGATTTTCTGAGCTAACGTTTTTGCTAAGACTTCTTGTTAAAAATGCAGGGAAATAACACGCGTTAAATGCACTGTAAAACCAACTAATTGTGTATAGTATCGCTTAAATCAGATTTTTAATTACGACCATGCTAATTGAATCAGTCAGCTTTTTTTTACTCGCTTTTCTCTTACTATTACTACTTGTGTTCGGGTTCGAGACGGTGGGTTTCAAACGGTCAGAAGCACTCTTGATCTTTTTCGGTTCAACTGTTGTTTTTCTGACTTCATTTCCTTCGATATTGCTGTATTTTCGAGGTTCACTTGGTTTTGGCATCATCGATGTGCCGCTCGGGGTCCTGCTGTTCAGCGATTTCTTCCCCATTGGACCGAGAAATGAACTTGCCATAGGCTTCGATTTGGCAGGTTTCCTAATCCCATTCTTTATTTCACTCAAGATGATGATCGATCACAGAAGTCCCATTGGAGCAAGCCTCATAGGAGTTTCCTTCATTGCCGTTTTCTCTTACCTCAGTTCGCAGTACGTCGCAGGAGAAGGGGTCATTATCCACAACATCTACGCTATTGCAATTGCAGCCAGTATTGTAGGTATAGTGCTTTCTAAAAAGCAATGGGCAAGCGTCGGTCCAATCGCCTACGTCTCGGGTTCACTGGGTGTGCTGCTCGGTGCTGATGTCGTTCGTTTCGGCGATATCCTTTCTTATTATCCGAGCGGCTTTGCTTTTGCTTCGATTGGTGGTGCCGGTGTGTTTGATGCGATTTTTTTGGTAGGGGTTCTCGCTGTGACTATCGACTTGATTTTCGTAGAAAACGTGCGTTTAATCAGTTGGATCCAAAAACGTTTTGCTTAAGAGAACTGGTTTTAAAGTAGCGAAGGTTTCAGATTAAGGATAAGCGAGCTGCAAAATACTTAACGCGCCCCCCCTAAAGAAAGCGTTTTATAGGTAGCTCCTCAATAATTGTTACGAGAACGCGTATGAATTTGAGGGACAATCTTCTTCGTCAATTCGATAATGAATAGAGAAATTATCACTTTTTTTGACACTACACTACGTGACGGAGAGCAAACGCCAAACGTTTCGCTCAATGACGAACAGAAACTTGCCATCGCTAAAGCGCTGGATAAACTAGGCGTCGACGTCATAGAAGCGGGGTTTCCGATTTCCTCAAAAGGGGAATACAACGCGGTGAAAAGAATCGTAGATGCGGATCTGCGAGCAACAGTGTGCGGATTAGCACGCGTTGTAAAACCAGATATTGATGCGTGCTTAAGTGCTGGTGTTGGGCTAATTCACGTTTTCGCCTCAACGTCAGATGTGCAGCTCGAATATTCAATGAAAAAGACGCGACAGGAAGTTTACGATCTGTCGATTGATGCAGTCGAATATGTAAAAGATCACGGAACAAAATGCCTCTTTTCTGCAATGGATGCGACCAGGACTGAAATGGAGTCCCTCCGACACATCTGCCGAGGGGTAGAAGCTGCAGGAGCAGATATCATCAATATACCTGACACAGTAGGAATCATGGCCCCTTCGAGGATGTTCGACTTCGTTACGGAAATAAGGAAAGTCGTGACAGTCCCCATCGATGTACACTGCCATAATGATTTCGGATTGGCAGTGGCTAATAGCTTATCAGCAGTTGAAGCAGGCGCTAATCAAGTTCAAGTAACGATTAATGGCATTGGTGAGAGAGCAGGGAACGCTGATCTCGCCCAAACGGCAATGAGCTTGTCAAGCATTTTTGGAGCGAAGTTGAACATTAACTCACAGTACCTTCTCGAGACCTCACGGCTGGTCGAACGATTCACGAGAATAAACCTACCCCCCACGACGCCAGTTGTTGGGGAAAACGCATTCTCGCATGAATCAGGAATTCATTCGCGCGGGGTAATAGAACGCACGGATACGTTTGAACCGGGAATAATGACGCCAGAAATGGTAGGTCAACGCCGCAGACTCGTTGCAGGTAAGCACGCTGGAAAACATGCGGTGCGCCAGATGCTTAAGGATGCACACTTTGACGTAAGCGATGAAGAGCTAATTAGCATAATGGGCCGCGTTAAGGAAATTGGCGACAAAGGTCGACGTGTTACGGACGTAGACTTGTATGCTATCGCAGAGGCCGTAACAAATGAAGTGTTGCAACCTACAATCTTGCTTGAAGAGCTATCGGTTATGACTGGCAATCGCGTTACGCCAACCGCTACAGTAAAAGCAATCGTTGAGGGTAAAACCAAAATCGGGGCTCGAGTCGGCATAGGTCCCGTCGACGCTGCTATCAATGCAGTGCACGATATCCTTGGTGGGGCTGACGTGCAATTACGAACGTTTCGGATCGACTCTATTAGCGGGGGCAGCGATGCACTTGCTGACGTAGTTGTAGGTGTTGAAGACTCGAAAGGCAACTTCGTAACGGCTCGGGCCGCCAGAGGAGACATTGTAATTGCGTCCGTTGAAGCAATGATCAGCGCAATAAACCGACTAAAGGCAAAAGACGGTGCGTAGTTTGCAATGGCATCTTTTAGATACCCACTGCCACATCGATATGCCTGCGTTTGACCGCGATCGTCAATCTGTTATTGACAGAGCGTTTGAAGCACGAATTGCTTTTATCAATTCAGGTATTAGTCTGAGATCGAACCACGCAACAAAAGACTTGCTTCAATATGAGAACATTTACGCGGCTTATGGGTTAAGCCCGTTAAACTTGGACGAAAAAAAACATGTTGACGAATTCATTCGACAAAATGCGGATTCTGCAATAGCGATTGGTGAAGTGGGATTAGACTTTTATTATGCTAAGGAGCAACATCAACGGACGGAGCAAGAGGACACGTTTCGCACATTTATTGAACTAAGCCAGGAGCTTAACTTGCCGCTTGTCATACACAGTCGTGATGCCGAAGAACGCGTTTTTGATCTCGCACAAAGGGTTGACAGAGCCGTTTATCACTGCTACGGTGGAAGTTCCGAGTTACTTAATGCTATAGTTGACTGTGGACACTATATCTCAATTCCAACTCGGGTTTGTCGATCGCCGCACCACCAGAATCTCGTTAAGGGTGCTCCCCGAGAGGCAATCATAGTAGAAACCGATAGCCCGTATCAGTCAGCTCATCGCGGTCGGAACGAACCTGCCAAGGTCGGAGATGCAATAGATGCCATATCAAAGATATGGGATACAACTTTTGAAGATACGGCCTCTATTATTAAAAATAACACCTCTATGGCTTTTAATCTTGTTTAAAACGGTCATTTTGCACGTATAAAGAAAAAGATATATAATACGCCGCTCTAAATTAACCTTATTTATAACCATTTTTGCAATAGCAGGAGTTTTTGTGCTTATGCCCCGACATATTCCCCATATAAAAGATATATACAAGATTCGGACGATAATCAGCAGGAGAGAAAAAGACCGCAAGGGTATTGGACTGCTGGTTGATGGGCCTAATATGCTGCGCAAGGAATTTCAGATTGACCTTGAGGAAATACGAAACACCTTGAAGGAATTTGGTGACATCAAAGTAGGTAGAGTCTACCTTAATCAGTATGCATCTGAGAAACTTGTAGAAGCAATCGAGAACCAAGGATTCGAACCAGTAGTCAGTTCAAGCGATGTAGATGTGCGACTTGCAGTTGAAGCTACTGAGCTTATTTTTAACCCTAATATCGATATAATCGCGATAGTTACCCGGGATGCTGATTTTAAGCCGGTTCTGTCGAAAGCGATGGAGCATGGCAAAGAGACTATGATTTTTGGAGCAGAGCCTGGCTTCTCGACTGCACTAAAGAATCTTGCTGACGTCGTCGTGATATTAAACGAAACGACTGCCGTTGAAGCTGCTAGTCCAGAAAAGTTGGGACAAAAAGAAGAAGAGAGAGTCTATTCAAAGCCAAATTGAGATAGCTTCTTCTTCTTAAAGATTAACTTCTAAATTACGCGCCCTGTGGGGCGGATCCACCGCCGAGTGCTTTTTGGAGCTGCTGTTGTAGCTGTTGGAAACGTGTTTGGACGCGCTCTTCCTGCCTTTGGAGGCTTTTCAAACGCACGTCAAATGTTTCTTTTTTTTCCGTAAGCTCGTCTTTTACTTGGTCCTTGTTGGAGCGAACGAGGATAGTCCCAACAGTCTTGAAGATAACTGCTTTTTCGTCAAGCTTGTCAAGCTCTGCTATAGTTTGGTTAGCCTCGTTTAACGAAAGCTCGAGTTGACTTCGTTGAACGGCCAGCGCTTGTGCTTGCTGTTGAAGTTGCTGCAATTGTGCAACTTGGTTTTGTATTTGCGGTGGTATTTCGGCACTCATTTTAGCTTTCTCCTATGTGTAGCATTAATAGAGTTAAACATATGGTTATAGGTGCTGTTTTAACGTATCTGCAACAAGTTCATCTACATCAGCAGCTATTAGCGCTAACCTCAGCCAAGAATTGGTCGCGGCTCGGCACGAGGTGATGTCAGAGGCTTTAATGTTGATAACTAGCTTTTTAGGGGTTTTGTGGACTCTAACTGACGCCCGTCTTCCGGCTATACCAATGGTCTTCAGCTCAGGAGTGATTGATTGGTACATAAAGTCAACGCTGTTTGCGTCTATGAGGTATGTTGAGCTCACTGTTTTATGATTCTGTATGTTTTTCACGTACTGCTTGTTTCCCACTATACTGAGATCTATTGAGATCCTCGTAAGGGCATTTTTCTACAGCACCTTCACCTTTTTTATGATTGTGGGGCGCTCTTTTATCAATATCCGATGACCGCAGTAGGGACACCTGATACCGCCGTATTCAGATTCTACTTCGACCTCGCGCTTACAGCGTATACATTTATAAACCGTGAAATCACCTCACGGATCTCGTTAAAAGCTGTTCTTGTTCCTCGCTCGCACGGCGAATAGAGCGGGCGACTGTTTTTCCAACAGCGGTCTCAGGTACATAAGCGCCGCCTGCAAACGTTGCGTCGCATTTAGCGCACGTCCATATACCCGTTCCTTTTCGGGAAACCGCCTTCCGCCCACACGCTGGACACTTATGCGCTTGGTTCATCACCGATTCCACATCGGCAATTCGCTTGCGGATCTTACGACCATATCTCGGGCCGAAGCGACCTGCAGAACGAGTTTTCCTTCCCTTCTTGTGAGCACTCTTTTTAGCCATTCGTAGAACCACCAAAAAGATCATCTCTGATCTGCATCGCTTTACTGCTTGCTAACTTTACGACACGAACTATATCATCTACCGAAAGTGTGCCTGTTCCGCTTTTTTGCATTCCTGCTAAAGTTCCCTGTAGGCCGGATATGACTGTTAGTCGAGAAGATGCGATGGTTTCTTCATCCAAAGATGGATCTAGCATAATCTCACCGTCAAGGTCAACGGCGGTCACGGCAATCGGATATTCTTTGATTGGAAGCGCTGCATCGGGCCCGTAGCCGTATCGCTCAGATGGCATTTTTGCATTTATAAGCGCTGCAAGTGCCCCTAATGCCGAGGCATCTATAAGGTTTCCATCGTAGTCTAAGACGTGCACGTCAATAAAAATGAGCCATACTTTACCGTCTGGCAAGGTCAATTGAGATAAGTCAATAGCGCCCGATTCACGAACGCCGCGATCTACCACGCGCGCAAGCTCTATCGCCTTTTCATTAGGCGGACCAGGTTCAAAGGACGGAGAAGCTAGCGGCACGAGCTCAACGTTGGTAATTATAACGCCAGTCTCAGGCGAGTCGGCAAAAGGCTCACCAGGTTGCAGCTTGACGCCGACGAGCACCTGCGTGTTTCCTATCCTGACTCTTGCCGATCCTTCAGCTTTGTCTATGAATCCAACCTCGACCTGAATTGGACGATATTCATCGAAAGCGCGCCCGTCTGCTCTTTCACTTCTTTTAGCAAGCCCGTAAATGTAATCTTTTCTTATCTCGGCAATAACGTCATTCATTTTCTTCTCCTCGGTATTTTTGAATTAGGGCCTCTCTTTGCATTTCGGCTATGTGCGCACACCCGGTTTTCGCTAGTTCTAACGCTTGTTCAAATTCTTCCAATGTTAGATGACCATCCATTTGGAGAAGCGTGACTTCTCCCGTCCGCACGTCCATAGCGATTGGCATGTCTGCTTGACCGTAATTGTCCTCCTCCTTAACGAGATCTAGAACAACAGTGTCATCTACTTTGCCCACAGCGCACGAGGATATAAGACCACGCATCGGTACTCCTGCATCGGCTAACGCGACGGATGCCGCGTTTATCCCAGCTGATCGTGTGCCAGCATCCGCCTGTAGAATCTCTACGAAGATGTCAATTGTAGACCTTGGATAGAACTCTTTGATTATGACTGGATCTATCGCTTCTCTGCTCACTTTTGAGATTTCTACACTCCTTCGGTCTGGACCTGGTCTTTTTCGCTCTTCCACCGAAAAAGATGCCATGTTATAGCGGTACCTGATTATTGCGCGATTCGCTTCCTGCAAGTGCCTTGGGTGCACTGCCCTCGGCCCGTAAACGGCGGCAATCACCTTATTCCCGCCGTGTTCGACGTAACATGAACCATCAGCCCGTTCGAGCACGCCGACTTCAAATTTAACTGGACGCAACTCGTTAGGAAGACGATCGTCTATTCTCTTACCGTTCTTCATAAATTCCATGCTTTTCTTCCTCTAGAAATTTGGTTATCCTATCTGTAAGTCCGGACGTATGGGCCTGTTGTTCAATCCGTTTAATCGCTTTGACAGCGAGCTCTTCGTCTTCTGCTTCTCCATTGATCCATATCCGGCCATTTTTTCCAACAAAAATATTCACGTCGAGTTTATCCTTAAGTAAGCTTATCATTGACCCTGCGCGTCCGATGATCCGTGGGACTTTTGTATACGACACCTCGACCACCCTACCACTTCGCAATACACGCAGTTGGCCTTCTCGGGGCGCAAGCTCTATTTTCATTGACTGATCTACATCTATCACCTTAAAAATCGCTAGGTCGCCCACACGCATAATCTTCGCCATTTCGCTTGATTCAATGCGGCGAGAGTACTCTGAGATATGCATAAGTGCCTCGTAGGGCGAGTTGATGTTTACTTTCCAGTTTGAAAAGCTGATGTCTGATACCATCCCGATAACTATATCTCCAATCGTTGGTAGGTATTTTCCAGAAAGAGGAATTACGCGTATTTTCTCCTTATCATCTGCTAGCCCATATATCAGTGAATAAACTCTCCCATTCTCGATGTAGGTTCCTTCTGCAGCTTTAGAAGCATCATCAGAGAGTAGGTCTCCTGGAACGACAATCGTCTTGTCGACTTTTTCTATTTTCCTCATTTTTGTCCTTGCCGGGTAATAATTCGCGTTTCAGCTTCTCCTCTTGACAATCGATTCACAAGCTCATAGAAATCGTTTTGGAGTCCAGCAGGAAACCGGACCACACCGATCCAAGTACCGTCCTGTTGCCACTCCTGTTTAACGACGTTACCAAAGCGCTGAATGGCCCCCTGCGATTTTGCTGCGTAGTGGGCCGGTACCTTGACAGCGACATCTACCTCCTCAAATCTTATTGGTATGAGTGGACGGATTGCTTTTAACGCAATATTTATCTGTTCGTCAACGCTTTTAAACGGGTCTACGTTCACTTTTGCTTCTTCTATGGCCTTTTCTATTCGCTGTGGAGGATGAGGCAAGCCCGTTTGGGGATTTATAGCATTTGCAGCGATGGTAGCTATAAGCTCCTTCCGTTTGTGCTCTTGGATCTTTCGCCTCTGTTGTGCGGTGAGATGCAGCTCCCCTTCAATAATTATTCGTTTAGCAATTACTGAGGGGTCCGTAGTTCCAAATACGTTTTTAAGACCTTCATCAGACGCTTTTTCGCCTTTAGAAGCGTCCTTAAAAATCTCTTCAATCGCTAGAACAGCCTCCATGTCAATATCATGACCTTCTCGCATTGATAACGCATTTTCGGGGTCAACTAGCACTTCAAAGTGTTCGCCGCCTCTTGCAAATCGAGCGACAACTGCTTTGTCGAGAGATACCATCTGCGTGCTCCTCTCAATGCCTTTTTTAAAGAAGACTTCAAAAGACTGAAATCATCACTCTTTCGGCATCGAATCAAGTACGCCCTTTACGTACTCTTCGAGCTTATCCATACTTAACTTCTTAAAACGGTTGTCTTTAGCGTATATAGCAGCGATTTCTATGGTGTCGACCGTAATTTTGCCCTCAGTTGCTTTATAGAGCGCTTCAAGTCCAAGTTTTATAGCGTTGTCAATATCAACGTCTTCGTTGTACTTCTCTTCGAGAAACTCCATTACTGCATTTCTTCCTGAGCCGATTCCAGTGGCTTTGACCATTAAAAGGGCGCCACTCGGATCTGTTTCAAAAAGACGCGGGCCTGAATCATCAATCCCACCTATAAGCAATGCCGTTCCATAGGGTCTTACGCCGCCGTACTGCGTGAATGTTTGTTTATGGTCTGCTATTTTTTTCGCTAGTGTTTCAATACCAATGGGCTCATTATATACGACGCGATTTATCTGCGCGTCGACACGAGCACGGTCGACTAACGCTCGAGCATCAGCCACGAGGCCAGACGTCACAGCGCCAATATGATCATCTACTTGGAAGATCTTCTCTGTGGATTGGGGCTCAAGGAGCCTACTTGAGATACGTTTATCCACGAGCAGTGCAACGCCATCCTTTGCTTTTATGCCAACAGACGTTGTACCCCGTTTCACAGCTTCGCGCGCATATTCTACTTGAAAAAGCCTACCGTCTGGTGAGAACACAGTGATTGCTCTATCGTACCCCATTTGTGGTGCCATCTGCATTATATCAGCCTCTCGTTATCGTCGATCATGATGCCTATAAATTGGACATCAGCGCGATCAACAGTTTTCCTATCTTCTGGAACTATATCAATTTCCTTGCCGCATATCCTTACTGCTTTCCCGGATACAGGCACTGTAACATAAGAAGATATAATCCGACGTATTTTCTCCTCAGTTTGTAAATACTTTTCTATAGCAGCCCGTATCGTTCCTGAAGTGCCTATAGTTGTCACACACACGCGATTGTTCCTGATTTTTCCAATGCTTGTTAGTATTGCTTGTGCCTCGGACACGTGTCGGTCGTCACATCTAACAAGTCCTTTTGTACCGTCAAACGCAACAACTCTGAGACTAAACTTGCTTAAACCAACATCTCCAAAAAGGCTTTTTGCGGTTTTGGCTATCGCTGCTTGTATTTCATTGGCATTTAATGGATCTTCGAAGCTCAGTTTAAATGCTATGTATCGATAGTTGTCTCTCAAGGTAGGTGAAAGTGGCTTCATATATCCGCCTCTGTCCTCAGCCCTCTTCTTTTAATAATGTTCAACGGTACTTCAGATAAAGCAATATCTGCTTCCCGATCAGTTAAATGCAAAAATCTTACAAGCGCTTTAAGTTGACGTGGTGCTCGTAGGTCTAAGTGAGAATAAGCATCACTTGTAACAATAACAGACATTCCAAACTTCTGACACAAAAAGACGTTTCTACGCTGGAACGCGAGAAGACGAGATCGTTCTCTTTCTTCTTTTTTCCAAAAATAATCCATGCACAATCCTAAAGCGACTTCGTTTTTCAAGGCTAGCTTTGCCGTTACTTGATTTATACCGCTGTTTCTACCTCTTTCAGGGTGCATAAGAATATCAACTCGATCATCCTTGCACGCTGCTCGATTAATTCGCTCATCTCCACCGTGCACGCTTACAATTGTAGATATATCCCTAAAAAGAGCAATTTGCTTACGTAAATCGCGAACAGTAGCTGCTACAATTTCCACACCGGCGGACAAATTAGAGTCTGGAAACTGAGACCAATATGGAGAATGGACGGTTGCCACGATTTGGGAAAAACCTAGCTGATTAGCTACGTAGTTGAGCCTTCTTAGCGTATCTGCTCCTTCGGGAAAAGCGTGAACGCTTATATCAATATATGCGTGCATTGTTTAGGATATCATTTCTATAGCGACGGTTTTCCCTTCTCAACAGGATATGCAGATATCGATGCTCGAATGAAGAGTGGGTCGTTTTTCCCACACAAGGATGCCATTTGCAGCTGCTTGTTTGTTGAATTTAATAACAATTGTGCATCTTCGCCGACATATTGACGAATCTGTCCTTGTAACTGCATTAGATCGTATCTTGAAAGCTTATACCTGATCATATCAAATATTTGAATATCTCCCAGAGCCACTCGTATTCGTGCTTTAAGAAAGACTATATGGGTTCCAAGTGACCTTTGACCTGTTGTCGATCGATGTGCACATCTTCTGGCACGATCAAGCATAATGCAGCTAGGACTTTGCTCTTATCTTCAGTATCATGAACAAATGCGTTTCCCGCTAAGCTGCTCGTTGCTTCATTTCGTCCGAAGTGGTGAGTCTTTGCCATTAACGATTAGAAGCAGATCAAAGTCGGGGTAACAGCTTACGTCCCTCTTCGTCCGTGAGCGCTTAGAGAAGGTGCCGTTTTTTCGGCTCCGCGTCCTTTTTTCGCCAACCCGCGGCCTTTTCTACCTGCACTCGTTTTTCCCCTAAAAGCGCGATTTCGTGAAGATGCCATCCAGTTAAAACTTCGATCCCTAAGGATGCTGGGATGACTAGGGTCAACAAGTATGATTTCATACCACTTCGATTTACCATCTTGTCCAACCCAGTATGAGTTTAAAACCTCTAAGTTTGGGAATTTTCGTGCAGCGCGTTCTTCTGCAATGCGTTGTGAGCTTTTTCGAGCGGTCAGCCGATTTACTCCAAGATGTTTTGTCCGGCGGCCACCGCGCGGGCGCTGTTTCCTTCTACCACCGCGCCACGTTCTAACTCGAGCGGTAATGACGCCTTGTTTCGCTTTATATCCCAAATTTCTTGCTCGATCGAGTCGTGTTGGTCGTTCGATGCGAATAACAGACGGTTCGCGCCGCCATATTTGCAGTCGCTGCCACATAAGGCTTTTAACGTAACTGCGTTCAGGCGTTTTCCATGCATCACGTATGAATCCATACATCGATTTCATTTTTTACCCTCTAGTGATCGGTTCAGCATTAATGCCACATTCCAAAGGATCCATTTTATATCCCGACTGGAGGCTGTTTACAAAAGAAGATCATAGATCATATATCTTTCCTACTTGGCACGTGAAGTCGAAACTATCTTGACTATATCGTCATTTTTTAATTCATGGTGCTCACCAAGTCGCTTTTTCGTGCGAGCGTCTATAGCGTAAATAAAACCGCGTCCGATATCAGTATGGACTTTGAACGCAAGGTCTTTAGCAGTCCCCCCTTCCTTTATGAGCAACGCGTCTGGTAAAACTCGTCCTTGTTTATCTGACCATCGGTGTTCGTCTTCAACTGGATATACAACTATGTATCGAAGCACATCGAACACCGTCACGTTCAGACACGTCTGGACCCCAGTGCCCTCCTGACCTACAAACTTTTTTAAGCGCTCAAGCGCCGTTTTTTGTTGCTGATTAAGCGACTTGACTGTCGTAAAATTAGTGTCCCCTGGAAAATAAGCTATCAGTCCCTTCTGCTGAGCGAGTCGAAGCGCAAGTTCAGCTTCGCCACTTGTTGCCACCACATCTTCGCATGCATCTGTAATTCGGGAGAGGTTGTCTGAAGAAGCGACATCTTTTTTATTCGCTGCTATCACAATGGGTTTTGCGATCTTTCTTATTTGTTGTGACAAATTTACTAAATCCGCACGTTCCCAGCTTTCTGGCGACTTGTCGAAAAGCTCAAGCCTCTGCATTGCGTTTTTGATTTGGCGTTCCTCTATGTTGAGTCCTGCTAGCTGAGTGGCTAGTACGTGTGGTACGTTGTGCTCGAGATGCGCTTTCTTTGCGAGTCTTTGCCAATTCTTTTCGATGATGCCAGCAATCCACAACGAGATCTCACTTTCAAGTAACAAAATGTCCTCCAACGGATCGTGCGAGGGTGCGCCAAGAACGTTGCCCTCTATGTCAGTGCCACCTGAAGCGTCAATCACGTTTATGATTGCCTCCGATTGACGGAGGTTATCGAGGAAAGTATTCCCGAGTCCACGCCCTTTGTGAGCTTCAGGAACCAAGCCTGCAACGTCAACGAGCTCAATAGGGACAAATCGCACCCCGTCCATGCAGTGACCGCACCTTGCTTTAAGCTGTGTGCATGGACAAGGCACGCGCACATATGATGTTCCTAGATTGGCACTAATAGTCGTAAAAGGATAGTTCGCTATCTCAACATTCACAAGTGTTGCAGCTTTAAAAAAGGTTGATTTGCCGGTATTTGGCTTACCAGCAAGAGCGATTGACAAGCTCATTTAAAGTTTACATCGGCTCCTTCTAAGAACTTTTTTGCCCACTGCAGCTTTTTCTTTTTTGTGGGGCTGACGTTATTATCAAAAAAATCAAATCCGATCGCGCTAACTTGACGGGCTCCAAACTCTTTAGCTAAAAAAACCGCTCTATCTCCGTCAGTGAAACCTCCTATGTTAAGTACGTTTTTAAGTGGTTTCGACTGTGCCGTCCCAAGCACGGAGCTTAGTAATGGGACATGTGTTTTAATGGCGTCGATGTTGTCTCCGTGTGCGTGAATAACCATGATCGCACACATCGCATTTGCTCGCTTCAAATCGTTGATGCTTCCGTCTAGATCGGATACGATTATATGGGGGATGACTCCTTGTGCCAACAGCACTGAGGTAGCACCATCTGCTGCAATGATCGTCTCCCGGGTCTCAATTTTTCCGTTTTTAATATCTCCAACTAAGGTTGGCGCTTTGCCGCAAACAAGAACTTCGCGTTCCCTGATGATATGGCGGAGTTTGCTTTGTGTCTCCTCGCAACATCCTTTTAAGGTCAACAAGGAGGATAAGATCAGAGCTGAACGTTCATCTTTAGTGGTGTCAAATCCAAAATCACGTACTATCTGTTGATAGATAATATCCCACTTTCTCAGGTCCATATGCTATTTTGCAAGTGAAATTGCGACTTTATGGCCGTCGATCACCCACTCTTTGCTAAGCTGAGCGTTTGCAACTTCCCCTTCTTCAATAGACGTTGAAAGCGTCTCATCTTTGACATACGATTTAAAAGCTTGAATGGCCTGTGAGACTTCACTCGAGCAACGGTAACCGACCTTAATTCGAGCGGTATACGCTAAATCCAGCTCTTTGCGCATGACTTGTATTCTCCTGATTATCTCTCGAACGAGCAATTCTCGGCGAAGTTCGACTGTCAATTCTGTGTTTAAAAAGACGCCAAGGCCTCGGTTCTCACTTTTTATTAGGCCTGGTTTTGTTTTTTTCGAGATTGTTATATCTTCCTTTGACAAAATAATTGTTTTTTTGGCAACCTCTAATTGGATGCCATCACTTAGTTTTTCCAAGACCTCATCCGGCGCTAAGTTGCTGAGAGCTTGTTTGATTTTGGGGGCCAAATCTTTATATTTCGGTCCGACTTTTGCGAAATTCAGTCCAACATCGTACTCAATGAGATCCTTTTCGTCTTTTTTAAAATTGATAGCCTTTAGATTGAGCTCATTCTTCACGATTGCTTTAAGCTCATTGCGCTTGAGTTCAGGTCCAATGCAGATCATTTCTTTGAGCGGCTGTCGTGTTTTGATGTTTGCGGACGATCGAGCAGCTCTTCCTGCTTCGACGATTTGCATGGTATAAGCCATCTCTTGTTCTGCTTCAGGAATCACTCGATTGACTGTAACGTTGGGGTATGACTCTAAGTGAACGCTATCTTTGGCTCCTTGAGCAAAGCGCGAAAGGGTTTTGTATATATGCTCTGAAATAAATGGCGTAAAGGGAGCAATTAATTTGCTTAACGTCCACAAAGTCTCGAAAAGCGAGATATAAGCAGAGACTTTGTCCGCATCCCGTTCATTCTTCCAGAAACGTCTCCTTGACGTCCTGACAAACCAGTTGCTCAGCTCTTCGATAAATAAGTCGATCTCGATAGTAGCCCCGTAGTAGTCGTATCTATCCATGTGCACGACTACGTTCGAAATCAAGCCGTTTAAACGTGAAAGCAGCCACCGGTCAATAAGGTCTCTCTGCTCGTCAGCGAGGTTCCACCCCGCATCGAACTTATCTATCTCAGCATACGTCGTGAAAAAGGAGAGTACATTCCAAAGCGTAGAGATCGTCTTACGCTGAGACTCGACGATTGCTTCTTTATAGAATTTCTTGGCAGTCCCCGGATTCCCGGCGCTGAAAAGGTACCAACGCAGGCTGTCGGCTCCCTCGCTATTCAGAATTTGCCACGGATCAACAGTGTTACCTTTGCTTTTTGACATCTTTCGACCATATTCGTCCACAATGTGACCGAGGCTTATCACGTTGTTATAAGCATTTGACCCGAATACAGCACAAGCTATTGCATGTAAGCTATAGAACCAACCGCGCGTTTGATCGACGCCTTCTGCTATGAAGTCCACCGGTACCTTGCACTCGTCGCTAAGCTCGAAAGGATAGTGAAGCGATGCGAAGGGTGCGCAACCCGAGTCGTACCAACAGTCTATCACGTCAGGGATGCGGTGCATCGTCTTTCCGCATTCGTCGCAACGAAAAACAACGCGGTCTATATATGGTTTGTGAACATCACTAAGAAAGACTTCAGAATCCATTCGCTTCTTTAATTCATCAATGCTTCCGATAACCACTAAGTGGTCGTTGGAACATTTCCAAATGGGCAACGGCGTTCCCCAATAGCGCTCTCGACTCAGTGCCCAATCACGTGCATTTTCGATAAAGTTGCCGAAGCGTCCGTATTTCAGCACTTGTGGATGCCATTGAACAAGTTCGTTATTTCGGGTCAATATATCGCGCAAAGAACTCATCCTAATAAACCACGCCTTCCGAGCGTAGTACATTAATGGGGTCTCGCAGCGCCAACAGAAGGGATAGCTGTGTTCGTACATCTCGCTTTTAAATAGCAAACCCCTAGCTGCAAGATCTTCCCTAATAACGGCGTTAGATTCCATGAAGAAGAGTCCCCCCACCAAATCGACGTGATCTTCAAACCGTCCATCGGGTTTAACGAGTTGTACGAGGGGGAGGCCTACGGCCTTAGCTACGTTGAAGTCATCCTCGCCAAATGCTGGAGCGATATGCACGATGCCAGTGCCTTCGCTTGTGCTGACAAAATCTGCAAGCACAACACTAAACTCACTATCACCAAATAGGGACTGATATCGCGTCCCGTTGAGTTCGCTTCCAAGACACTCCTTTACTACTTCAAAATGTTGCTCCTCATGTAATACCGTTTCTAGCAAATCTTTAGCAAAAATGAACAACTGATTCTTGACTTTTACCTCGACATAAAGGATGTCAGGATTGACTGCAAGTGCTACATTCGAAAGTAGCGTCCAAGGGGTTGTTGTCCAGGCTAAAAAAAAGGTTTTGCTTCGGTCGGAAACAGGAAACTTGACGAAAGCTGCTTCTTCGTTGACAGTAGCGTAACCTTGAGCTACTTCGTGAGTGCTTAGGGCAGTTCCGCAGCGTGGACAATATGGAACGACATTATGACCTTCATAGATAAGATCTCGCTCCCACAGGCGTTTAAGGGACCACCAAACCGATTCTATGTACTGTGGGTCCATCGTAGTATACGGCTTGGTCAGATCAATGAAGAAACCTATTCGTTTGGTCATTTCTGCCCACTCATCGATATGGCTGAATACAGATCTTCGGCAGACGTTGTTGAACTGTTCTACCCCGTAGGTTTCTATGCCTGCTTTATCCTGAAACTCAAGTTCCTTCTCGACAGAGATCTCAACTGGAAGTCCGTGGCAATCCCAACCGCTTATGCGGGGCACATAATAACCTCGCATCGTTTTATAACGGAGAAAAAGATCTTTTACAACTCGAGCATAAACATGGTGAACGCCAGGAGATCCATTCGCCGTTGGCGGTCCCTCAACAAATCTAAACAGTTCTGCTCCCTTGTTTGCGCTTAAACACTTTGCAATGATGTTGTTATTATCCCAGTCTTTGAGGATGTTTTTTTCCATTGCGACGAACTGAGAGTCTTGGTGAGAATGTAACATTGTTGCTTCGCTTGAGTTTGTTTAGATATGGCTTTAATCAGCGATTTGCTCCCATGTATGATTGTCAGTTTTCCGGGCAAGATAAATTTCTTTTAGATTATTAGCCATCCCGCGTACGCGAATAGACTGACGAGAATTTTTACTCATAGCAGCTCTAAATGGCTTTCGATACACTTTTTAACCTTCCAAGTTGGTTATTTCGTGAAGTGGGGTACATTTCTTGTTCCAATATAAACACCGCAGTTTTTTCATTTGTCTGAACTTCCTAGACTAAGCGCGGGGATAACAAACACCCGCACTTGAAAAACCCCGCTTTGCACCATCATTCTCTCAGCAAACCCGCTAATTTCTATCGCGTTCCCGCGAACAACGTCGATCTCTAGACAATTAGTCGCATCTAAATGGATATGAATGCTCGATGTAATAATCCTAGCATTTTCGTGTTGAATATCAGTTAAAAGCGAAATGAGGCCTCGCTGCTCATGATTATACACGAGTGCAATTACGCCAATCTGTTCTCCTTCTGTTTGACCGAGTGATTCATAATCAAGCAGATAGCCCCTAATTGCGTCTCTAATTGCCTCTGATCGTGAAGAGTAGCCCCTCTTGTTAATGACTTGATCAAATGCGATAAGGAGTCGAGAGGGTATTGAGACCCCTATTCTCATGAGTTCGTCTTCCATCAATATCCCCGTTGAGCGCAATAATCGAGATTTTTAATAATTGCTTATCAGCGTAAAGGTGACGCTGTTTATATAAATTATCTAGATTTAGTGATAGTTAAAGTAGCAGTTACGCTGAGAACCGCTAAGCTCTGATATTCGTTCAAACACTCATGTCGTTTAAGCTTGTCAAGTATTTAAAAAAATATAAATTCCGGCGACGTCTTATTATTTGTTAGTAATAGGGCTCAAAATGTGTTAAGAGCCGATATGGAGTTTTTCAGTTGAGCAACACATCCAATTTGATACAAGGTTCGGAGTTACTGCAAGCGCGAAAAACTATTATGCATATTATAAACTCTTTAAGTCCTTCAAGCAGACTGAAAGGCGTGCACATTGATGATATTGTAAGCTATAGCGAATCCCTCGGCATCTATCCTGAGAGTGTGATAGGCATAATTCAACAACTATCAAAAGAAGGATTGGTGGTAGAGCCCTCAAAAAACCGTTTTTTAAATAAATTTCCTCCAATCACCATCCCTAAGAGTAAACTGGATTCGATCGATCAAAGGCCAACGCGGGACGAGTCTTATTCTGAGCCCGAGGTTGATAATCAGTTAGAAAAGATGGCCGCCCTCCTTGAAAACAGTCATATCGTGGTTACGCCAGAGCAGCTACTTCAGATTGGACGTGAGTATCAAGATATTATGACATCTGGTAATTCTGAATTTTTTTATGAAGGCTATCCAAGTGATGCTGAAATCGGAAAACGTGTTGGTATAGACAAGAGAAAGATTCAAGGGGCGCGTGTTTTACTTGGGCTTTTAACGGAGCGTGATGTAAAGATCAACTTTGATCGCGACATGTTCTTGCAGTGGCTTTCGACCCCCAAGGCGACGAGAAAAACATCAAAGGATTTTGCCGAAGAACTTGGTGTGAGCTATTCAACTTTTAAGCGTAAGCGAGCGCTTTGGGACGTATATCTATCTAAAAACCCAGCTAATGGCTAATAATTCAAGTATAATGGACTTCTATGAGGTTTTTAGCTGATCGAATGCTAGGTAATCTTTGTTCCTGGCTCAGAATCTTAGGGTACGATACTCTGAGTGCGAATTCATTTGTCGGATTATCGAATGCAGCAGAGGATACTTATATGCTCGAGATTTCCAGACTTGAGCGACGAGCATTGCTGACTAGAGACGCACAGCTCCACATGCGAGCGAAGCAGAAGTACGATATACCGACACTTCTTGTTGATGATGTCAATGTGCTCCGTCAACTAAACCAAGTGAGAGAGAGATTTAATTTAGTATTCCCCGAACAACCAGAAGCTGTTCGATGCAGTATCTGTAATGGCATGCTTAGTTTAGCCTTGATTTCAGAGGTTCTTCAATCGCAAGAGATTGCTAAGCTTCGAGCAAAGAATGTCGATATTGAGAAATTTATTCAAAAGCACGCTGATTATTATAAATGCGACAGTTGCGAAAAGATATTTTGGAAAGGGCAACACTGGCGCAACATGCTCGAAATAACACGACACAATTTATATTGTCAGAATCAGATCCTACGTTAAGGACTCACACGCTTTTTTATGTTGACAAGATATATCTTCCGTGTTTTCTGATTAGCATTGCTGGATGCAACGCTTTAGCTCAAACCGATCAGCTCGTTACGACTTTCTTTTACCGCTTCATAATCATCTAATTCGATTATCGCTTTATTTATCCCACAAAGCTGATCCCAATCGATCGTTCCCTTACCGACGGGAAGGTGTTGGTCTCGCTGGCCATCGTTATCACTCACATGGTAGTGCGCTATTTGTAAATCTGCATGCAAAAACTCCCCTAAGGCGTCGTTAGTATGTGCGTGCCCAATGTCGATAGTTGCAGAGGTCCCGCAAGTTTCAACGAATAGCTTGAGTTGGGCTACATCAGTGCAGAAGTATTTCGAGTTACGTGGCATGTTTTCAACAGAAGGTTCTATCCCAACATCTTTGGCGTATAGTGCCCAGTTTTCCAGGCTTTTCAGGGCTAATTCAAGTGATTGCTTCGTGAGTCGTTCATTTATTCTCTTGACATAACCGGGGTGTGTGGTTATAGTTGAAGCGTCTATCGAAGCTGCAAGATCTACTGTCTCATTGAGTTGTTTTACGGTCTCTTCACGGATTCCAACGTTTATACTAGAAGGGTTGAGATCGACGGTTGGAGAATGAATGGTCAGCTCAATGTCATATTGGGACAAAATCTCAAACTGGGCGATGTTTTGTAAAGCAAGGCGAGGAAGGTATGGCCCCTCGCAAAGCACTTCGATAACATCAAACCCGTCTGTAAAGGCTCTTTGCACGATCTTGTCAAAAGAGATATCAAACAATGCAAGTGCACTAAATCCAACTTTCATAAAAAGTTGCAGAAAATTAAATAAAATAATAATTGCGTGCTACTTATTTTTAGTTTCAAAGGAAGGTTCCAAACATCCCTTCTTTTATATTCGACAAGCACGCCAAGGTTACGCTTCATCACCTACCGTGCAGGATAATAGTCTTCTACTCGTACAATGTCGTCGACAAATGGTGTAGAAATGCTGTGCATCAAAGAATTTTCCGTCGCCACTATCTTATGCAAAGCCCCCTTCGGAATATCAATAGTATCGTTTCTTCCGAAAGCTTCTTTTTTATGTTCAAATTGCACGTAGCACGAGCCTTCAAGCATGTAAATTGATTCTTCCTTTTCTTTGTGAAAATGATACGACGTCGTGTAACCCTCCTTTATATACATCTCTTTAGTGACATAATTCGATGTACTAATGAGCACCTTTTCATATCCCCACGGTTTGTCAGTCCTATTTGCGTATTCTTTTTTTATCTCTTCAAGGTCTTTCGTTGTATCGATAGACATCCAAAATGTATTTTCCTTGTAGTATCCAAGTTGGTTAGTATCAGCTAGGACAGGAAACACCGTTTTCTCGATTTCCCCCGTTTCAAAATCGCTGAACGGGACATCGGAGTCGAGGAGGTAAATTCCTCCATTAATGTAATACTCCAGAAGCGGCTTCTCTTTAAAAGAACGTATATGATCCTCACCCAGCTCAACAATACCGTAGGGGCTGCGCATTTTCGTTACAAACATCATAGCTTTGAAATCACTGGACTCGTATTTTTTCATCATCTTCTTTAGATTGATGTCGGAAACGACGTCGCCGTTACGGATCAATATGGTCTCTTTATCGTCTATTAAATTCATTCCGAGTTTTATTGCATTAAGCGTACCTAGCGGTTTGTCTTCTACTGAGTACTGAATCCTCATACCCCGATACCGATCCCCGTAGCGATCTTCGATCTTATCGCTTAAGTAACCGGTGAGCAATATGACGCTCTCGACATCACTGTTAGCCATATCATAGAGCTGTCGGTCTAGAATTGTATAGTCGTCTGTGATGTCCATAAGTGGCTTCGGAATATCTTCGGTATACGGTTTAAGTCGCTTACCATACCCACCGCAGAGGATCATGCCTATCATATGACTACTCGATTAGTCTTATGCTAACTTTAGTTTTTCTATCACGCAGTAGTAGCGTTGCTTTACGCGAATAAACCAAAACTCAAGAAGGACACTAAAATGTACTTACCACTTATGTAAGTAAAATAAGAGAAAAGAAGTAAAGAGGAAAAAGAGGGGTTGATGGGGCTCAGCTAGCCACAACCGCCACCGCACGAACCGCATCCCGTAAGGCTCGGATGTTTAATAGTAAATCCCTTTCCAAATAATGGGTCGTCCACAAAATCGATTTCGGCGCCATCTAGTGCGTCTTCAACGTTCTTTTCCATGAACATTTTAACCCCGTTAGACTCTTTTACGTCTTCTCCTGTCGTAGGGTTTTCGTCGAGAGACATGGTATACTGCGGTCCGCCGCAACCCATTCCGCCGTATGATATCCTCAAACCATACTCGGATTTGCCTTCTTTTACTAGTAAGTCTTTTAACTCTTTTGCTGCCATTTCTGTAACTTCAATCATTTTAAACTCCAATATTTTTTCTCTCTTCACAACTATTTAAAGCTACGCTGCAAGTGTAGCCTGATCAAATCCGGGCTGTTGTAAAAAAAAGAAAAGCGGGGGAACCGCTTTTTACATTGGGGGCATACCGCCCATACCGCCCATACCGCCCATACCGCCCATACCGCCCATGCCACCTTCAGGCATTGGTGGTGCTGAAAGCTTACTTGCTGCTATAACATCATCAATACGCAGAATCATTATTGCGGATTCAGACGCTGAGCCGACTGCTTGAGTCTTTATCCGAAGTGGCTCAACAACTCCTGCTTTGACCATGTCTATCGCTTCACCGGTGAACACGTTCAATCCGGCAGTCTTCATGCCTTGCTCGTGTTTTGACCGTAGCTCAACCAGCGTGTCTATTGTATCAAGACCGGCGTTTTCTGCAAGGGTCTTTGGGATTACTTCTAAAGCATCTGCAAACGCGTTAATGGCGAGTTGCTCGCGGCCACCAACCGTAGACGCGTAGTCTCGAAGTTTAAGCGCAAGTTCGACTTCCGTTGCACCGCCGCCGGCTACAAGCTTTTCGTCTTCGA
>CAYHCZ010000013.1:0-24256 GCA_964355295.1 uncultured Methanomicrobia archaeon | reverse complement strand
TCTGTTAATTCTACGAACATTTTTAGACCCCAGACTTTGTTAAGTTTCAATCCTTGTTTTTATGGAACAAGCCCGCCAATCCTCCCTTATTATTCGTGTTTGCTCATAATATTTGTCGTGGCACTTTTTTCATAAGCTGCCGTAAGCTGATGACTTTTCTACCTGCTGCTTAAAATACTTCAGATGGCCGAGCGACTGACCATTTCCTTCACATCCTTTAGATTGTGTCTGGCCCATGTAGCTGTAGCAGGCAGCCACAAAGTCAATTTAACAAAAGAAACCGTGCGGCAGACTCTCTCACAAAAGCATATTGCGGTGATATCATGCTTTGTGTATTTCGTAGCTCATCAAAAGCGATTGCGTGAAAAAGAGTGTTTATAAGCCTTTCTTATCCCTTATCTTGCTCCTCAACGCCTTTTTTGAGGTCACATCCCCAACGACAAACCCAACATAATCGAATTGCATCTTGTGATCAGACGGGCTCGAAGGATCTTTCACCTTAGTGACCCCGGATTCTTCGGCCGTCCCGTCGGGTGAAGTTACTTCTAACTTTCTCGATCGCCGCGGCCTTGAAACAACGCTTGACATGTTATCGTCTGCGCGATGAACATCCATCGGAGACTCACTGCTGAGCGGAGTCCGATTGCTTAAACTGCTGTCACCAAGTCTATAGCCGTCCCCGTTGGAACGGTCATCGCCGAAACGCAAGACCTGCACAAGTAAAAAGCCTACTACGGTCAAAAGGAGTACAAAAAGCACTAGATCACTCCACGGATATCCACTAAAACTTACAATAATCGCATACTTGCGTGCATCAACGACGAGGTGACAGGCGCATATAGCGGTAGCTGCATAAGCTGCGATCAACGCAGTCTTTGGTCGCCGTATAAAAGGCACGAAAGCTGCAACAAAGACGAGTGGTAAAATAGCGAGGGAATGTGAGATCTCGATATCAAACGATCGCGCCACGTCGGGCAAAAAGGCTATGAACGGCACCACGATCAAGTAACGATAATTAATGATCGGAAGGACGATGCATATAGGTAGCGCTATGTGGACAAGGATTTCGTAACGCTCTCTCGCTGGTCCATCAAACCACAGAAGAAAAATAAGCAACTCTGCAATGACTGCAATTACAAGCTTAAGGAGATCGGCTTCAAAAGCCCGTCTCTTATACTGCTCTCTTCTGTCAGTTGGATAATAGGTCTTCCTCTGGGTTTCCATATTGAAGGCTTTTCCAGAACGATCTTCATCCATATTTATACGTTTGCCGATAGTCGAGCTACGTAACAGCGTTAAGCGCAATCGAGTATGCAACAAAGGCTTTCTTTTGCATCAACTCAGTTACTCTTATTGCTGTATTCTAAGCCGTCATTATAGGCTGTAATTTTTAGCTTGATTATAAATGCCAATATGCGACCCTTTTTTGTGCCATATCTATCTTAAAAAAGCACATTAAAGCACGTCTAAATAGTTTAAAAGTTGCCGTTTTGCTTGTACGCGCAAAAAACGTATGACTGTATCGGAAAAGTTAAGCCAATATTCGCTTCTTGAATAAGTGTCTGCAACTAAAACCGATAACGGCGATAGCGGTTCTGTTGCTAGCAGTTGCCTCGTTGTCAGTATCAGGCTGTATCACACAAATACCTGAGCCAATTTCTGAGCCATTGAATACTACAACGACGGAGCCATTGAATACTACCCCTGCTACTGCTTCTGCGTCTACATCGGCGACATCACCAACCGTCAGTGGAGACGTGTTACCACCGAACAGGCTTGAGTACCTTACCCCATATATGGGAGACAAGGGCTACCGTGACAGAACCTTTCGAGTATGACCATAAGGTTGCAGGGACTGAAAATTCCGTGTATGAAGGCGAACTAGCCAGAAACGGCGTTGAGTTCAAATGCACCTTAGGACCTTGTAAGAACCTTAACGAGGCTAGATCAGAGTTAGCAAGCAGCGTGAGTTCGTTAGAACGAATGAGTTTTACAGGGAGCTATGAAAACGCGAACACGTGGACAGGGACAATCATCGATGACGGAGCGGTCCTAAAGGTGGCACGTGGTTCGATCCAGCGTGGTCACTACCAGTGGTTATCACGATATTCGCAGATTAATATTAAATAAGGTCAGCATCAATAGGGCGACTGAGTACAAGCCGCGATTAATTTAGAAGATAGGAAGTGTTCCGTTTAACCGTCCCTTATCTCCTAACTCATTATTTCTTTATCGATTTCCTTGATTTCAGTTAAAGCTCGACGAACTAATCTTTAATTACTTGTCTGAGAATGTCAAATAACTCCGACGCACCGGCGCTGTGCGGAATATGGTTATATTGAAGGGCTTGAACACGACCACATCATCCCCATTGCAGAGGGTGGCTGCAACATAGAAGGAACGTGCAACTACTCTGCATGAAATGCAATAGACGAAAGCGCGACAAGATGCTGTAAACAAAGCGAGTTTGTGTAAAGTCAGACATTTTTTAATACGAAGCGCCGTTAAACGGTGGTGGGTCACAGCGCAAGCACGGCTTGAAACCTGCGGTACACGCTTCTACATGGGTATTGAACGCAATGAGGTTTTCCGCATCAATATTTGCAACTTCGAAACACCCCGGGTAGTGGTATTTCTTGCTCAATGACTTTGAGCTCGCATGGAATGGGCCGTTATAAGAGTGACGCCTGGACAACTGATTCTCTGTCAGAGCTGGTGGTTTAAGCGCTTTAATTGAAGGAGTACTCGCAACGTGCGTCGTGGGTGCCGTCGATAGTATAATGTCGTTCCACGAGTCCTGTGCTGACGAGTTGGGGCCCAGCGTGTCGATCGACAGACTTCCGGCGGAAAGAACGGCGACGCACACCAGCACAATACAGATCAAGACCACTTTTTTCATCAGGGTTTGGCCTCACGAACGCCGGGATTTTGCGACAACAAAACAAAGAGGTACAAAGAAGGCGATGTCCTTAAGCGTTGTCCTTTGGCGTGTAAGGTGTACTATTTTTAGCGGCTGACGATTGACGTTTCAACGCACGCGCTAGGAGCTTATGGCTTTAGAATATGCAACCGATCTGCACGCACACAATAAGCCTTCAAAGTTCGACAAAAATGGGTTGTGACCACGCCTGTGCTACTGGATTGTCGCTCCGTGAGACGACGATGCGCACATAGCCTTCATTGCCCTGTGCTGTATAGAAATCGGTGGTCACGTTTGCCGTTGTTTTAGCGATGACCCCGCCGCTTTTAATCCACTGAATCGTGCTTTTCTGCGGGACTTTGATCGTTATCGTGTCGTTGTTGGTAGTAATCGACGATATACGCGCCATATCTCTCGTTCCAGTTGAACCAAAGCCGGCAGTAACGTAGTAGTTGCCGGCCTTCAGGTTTGCCAAGATGTCCGCCTTCGTCAAATGATCGGCATTCACCATTGTTGCACTCCGATTTACTGAAGCGGTGCCGTGGGCGTCGTCGTCGCGGAGCGCCCAACCCTGCTTACCCCCGGTCAGGATATCGTCGTAATACTGCCACGCCTGTGCATTCGTTAGGGCCGTTAGGTTCATCCCCAGGATTGTATAGTTCTGCGTCTCGACGAACGTGTAGTTTTGAAGCCCGAGCGGATCTGTGTAGATATAGCCCGGGAGCGCAGGATGTGCCAGAGCTGCCAGCCCACCCTGATTCATTATGTTGTTAATCACTACCTGCGTGTTCTGACTCACAGTCGAACCGGATTTCTTTCCGATAGGTTGGGTGGTCCCGATAGCAAGAATGTGTGCCTCACCAGGGAAGGTGCAATTGTTCCCGTGTTCGCAGGTAGTTATCTCTTCTCCTGAAATTGCCAAGATGCCCGGTGCCGGTGTATAGTTCGACGTCACCACTTGGTGGTCGGTGAGGACGGTAAAGTTGAATCCTTCGGCGCGATACGCCGCGCTCATCTGTTCTGATGTATTTGCTCCGTCGCTAGTGGTAGAATGAAAGTGGATGCCCCCTTCATAGACGTAGCTCTTCTGAACCCAAGAGCTGTGGAGATGTATGGTCGGGGTCTCCCTCGTTGTGCTAGGGCTTACGGTACAACCAGCTACGGCTAGAGACACGACTAAAATAAGCGCAATAGTAGCAGCCACCGTTTTGCTCATAACGCCTTTTAATGGACACATTCGTGTATATTAAGCTGCTTAAGCGGTTTATCACGGCATAGATAACGGGGAAGGGCCACTGCCTCGCTGGGTATCTCGCCTCTACCTTCGAGCTATTGTGGACACTATCAATTCCAGCAGCACAGAAGATAAAAGAGTTATTAGAGGAGAGACCTCGCTCGCTTGGTGGATGAGCTACTACCGGTCATAGAACACAACGCACATCTTTCCAATACTTAATGTAAACATCATACACGTTTTCAGGTAGCGGGTGCTTGTAAAATCGCCAATCCACCCCGGAAACGCCGTGCGTAAGAATATAATTTTTGTTTGACTCATCCCACTGCAGAAAGTCGGATTCCTGCTCACAGAATTTTCTCAGATCTCCGTTGACGATGCGAGCACCGCCGTGCAATAACCGGATGTCGGCGTACTTGAGCCACTCTTGAAAGGACAGTTGCACAAAAATAAGCTCATCATCTCGCCGACCTTCCAGCACGAGCAATATCGCCTCCACGACTTGTGGATGAAGCGGACAGTAATGTTGCATCCGAATTTTGTCTTGCCACGGAAGAACGTCGACAACAGGTTTCTTCATTTTCACAGCTTCCTTAAACTGTTCCACTGTTAGCCGTGCTATTGTTGCTAAAGGCCGCTGCCCGGTGAACGCGCCGAAAAGCACAATCGCTTTGTAATTAAGATAGTGCTCGTTGTCAATACGCCCTACACTAAACGCCTGTTCAATCGCTTTCAGTACATTTTCCACATCTTCCTTGGTCACAATTCGGTATGTAACATGCTTTCGCGTTTTAAGCACTTTCGGCATCTCCAAGAAGAGTTCAAATGCCTGAAAGCGAGTATCGAAGGTGGTTTTGGCAAGATACTTGAGAAGACCTTTGGTGAAATTGAGCACTATACGTTTTAAATAAACGCATGTGTATTTGGTTAGGGCGACGTCACGCACTGCGTCCATTGTTAGCTTACAGATTGCGCCATGCGTGCAGTTCCAAACAATGTCAGCTGCCTTGTTCATCCATTGTTGCTTTTCCGATCATGACCTTCTATGCGCCATTTTTTGTAATTGACAAGTTGATCCCGCGAAAATGTCAATTGAAGTGAATCAAGACTTTGACCGTTCCCTGAATCGGTAGGGCAAATTGTGCGCGTCTCACCACTCACTAAATCGTAGTGAAAAGGACTAAGAGTTCCTTAAATGCCTAGTTTAGTCAAAAGGGGCTCAAAATAAGGAGAAGCTCTCGACAGGGCTCCATGATAGGCCGCTACACTACCCGGGCATGCACAAGCGTAATGACCGCTTGACGCATCACAGCTTACTACGCGGGGGATAGATTACAAAGGTTTCTTCTCAGATTTGGAGCCTTCCGGTGTCTTGAACAGAAGTGTTCGGTTTGACGTACTTGTGGCTATATCTTCCATCGAGTGCTAGGCTTGTTCGTAAAAGTGGCATGGTTTTGTTACCATTTTGTCACCATTTTGTTACCATTTTGTCATACTTTTTTCCCGTTTAATGTGACTTATCACACATTCGTACAGATACGAGGAGGTTTCACGGAATCTAGCCTTTACTCACCCTTTCGCACGTTCCAACAGCAATCAATTTGGCTATAAGGATGACATTTAGATCTCTGGCGGGGGCTAACCCTACATAGATAATGGACTATGTTATCTTCGTCCCAGTATCAAAAGAGGCTTGTGGTTTAAGAACTCAACCAGTGCAAAAGCCCAGACCCCTTAGAGGGTCAGACCAATCATCTTGGTCTTCTCGCACATTTTTCGAAGCAACGGTTATGATATGACGAAATATATGACGAAGTCCCCCGCTCTGTCTCTTGCTTATGTTGTGCTGCCACACTTCCTGCATAACGGTCTCTCAAGATCTAAGCTCGTAAAAGCGCCACAGAGCTTAGTTACCTACTATCAGCGTCGCTCAAGGTGTATCTTCTAGTAGCAATAGTAACTGTCTCTTGCCACCGGCATAGAAAAAGTACAAGCTTATGCCATTTCTCAACCTATTGCGATCCAGCATGTGCCCCAAGCCGATAGAAGCGATTTAGCACGAATGAACGGTTAACACACACGAGGAACTGGATCACCAAGCGGTGCATCAACAAAGCGAGTTCCGCCGATCTGCGTCTTCATCAGAACTCTGTGGCCTTCATTTACTTCGCCGACAATCGCAGCATTCTTACCGTACTTCGTCTTTTTAACTGCAGCGAGCACCGCTTCTGCACTCTCCGCTTCAACACCGACGATTGCCTTGCCCTCGTTAGCCACTTCGAGCACATCGATGCCAAGCATCTCAGAAGCTGCCCTTATTGAGGGATTGATGGGCAACCGCTCCTCTTCAATAAGGATCCCCACACCACTTTTGTGCGCCATTTCGTTGAGGGCACTCGCGACGCCACCCCGTGTAGGATCCTTCATAGCGGTTATTGCTCCCGGGTCAACTGCATCAAGCGCGGCCTTAACGGTATACCAGATCGGTGCGACGTCTGAGCACAGTTCAGTCCGAAAGTGAAAGTCCTCCCGCTTTGCGAGCACAGCAATCCCATGATCACCAATCGTGCCTGTGACGATGAGTTTGTTCCCTGGCACAAGACCACAATCCCGTACCGGTTTTTCAACAAAGCCGATCCCTGCGGTGTTGATGATGATCCCATCGAGTGCTCCCTTTTCCACGACCTTTGTGTCGCCTGTCACGATCGCCGTGTCGACTTCCTGGGTCGCTTTATCCATCGACGCGACAATCTTGCGCAAATCACTGATTGCGAAACCATCCTCCATAACGATCGCACTCGTTAGCGCAAGAGGCGCTGCACCCATCATTGCAAGATCGTTGACCGTTCCGCAAACTGAGAGCCGTCCAATGTCACCACCGGGAAAGAAAAAGGGTTTGACGACATGTGTATCCGTAGTAAAAACGAGGAATCCACCCTGCGCTAATGGAATCGCAGCTCCATCATCTAACGATTCTAAGCCAATACCGCCAGCATTCTTGTTTTTGATCTTTATCAAGACGTCGGCAATCAGATCGTTCATCATCTCGCCGCCTGCACCGTGGAGCAGGGAGACGTTCTTATCGAGAGTTGTACGTTCAGGTCGCATGTTTCAGTTGCCTCGCCATCTAGCTCTCGTCTTTGAGTTCGACCTCAAGATTCTTTATACAAATGTCCCTACCAGAAAGCAGCTCATAAAAGCCGCCACACTTTGGACAGACAAAATCGTCATCGGCTAACGCGCCTTCAAAGCCGCACTTGCACTTGGCGACCGCTGGAAGCGTTTCGACTTTCATCTCGGCGCCCTCAAAGGGGCCGCCTTCAATGATAACTTCAAAGGAGAACTTGAGCTGCTCGGGATTTATCATTGCGAGCTGCCCCACTTCGACGGTGACCGAGATAAGCCGTTTCACCGGCTGGTTTTCGACCGTTTCCTTCACAACGTCGACGATGCCGGACGCAATACTAAATTCATGCATTTTCCTGCTCGAGCTCTTCCAACTCCTTAAAAATCGCAAGCGTTTCGAGGGCAGCTTCTTTGCTCAGCTTCTCGATGGCGAAACCAACGTGGATTAACACATAGTCCCCTGGGCGTACATCCTCAACAAGATCAAGACTTATCTCCTGTTCTAAACCACCAAAATCAACGACGCCCGTGTTGCCTTCGACCTTGACAATTTCGGCAGGAATTGCGAGACACATGTAGATTGACTCCTATAATAAGCAACGATGCGAAACTCGCTACAGAGCCTGCTGCAGGCCCACGCGACATTCGTATCTACAAACTAATTCTTTCCCGCGAGCCATATATAGCTTACCTCGCCCCGCTTGGCTAAAAACGTGCTAAAAAGTTTTTAAATGAAGCGCTCTCTATATTCTTTGTCGAGCGACCGGCCGCAAGACCGTAGTCCTTTTTGGCTTTTTGTCCGTCGCGAGGCGGAGACTGCAGACATGAGCGTTCCAACCCAATCACTGAAACGATACGAGTTCAAGCGCGTTATTGAAACCCTTGAGGGCAAGAAAGGGCAAGCGACCGAACTTATTACGATCTATATTCCGCCTGACAAACAGATCTCTGACGTCGTGAGCCAGCTACGGGATGAATATGGCCAGGCGGCCAACATCAAATCAAAGAGCACGCGTACCAACGTGCAAAGCGCGCTTTCGTCGATCATGTCGCGGCTCAAGTACTATCGCTTTCCGCCGTCAAACGGACTCGTAATCTTTACTGGAACGATCTCTCTTGGTGGTGACAAAACGACCATGGAAACGCTGGTCGTGGAGCCGATTGAACCGATAAAATCGTACCAATACCGTTGTGATTCGACGTTCAACCTCGAGCCGCTCAAGGACATGCTTACGGAAAAGGAGGTGTTCGGACTCGTCGTTGTCGACCGAAATGAAGCGACGGTTGGCGTCCTTAATGGAAAACACATCGAACCGGTCAAGCACCTTACGTCCGGAGTTCCCGGCAAGCACACGAAAGGCGGCCAATCGCAGCGCCGTTTCGAACGCTTACGCCTCATCGCGATCCACGAGTTCTACAAGCGTATCGGCGAGGCAGCTAATAACGAGTTTCTCCAACACCCAGAACTCAAGGGCGTACTCATAGGCGGCCCAAGTCCTACTAAAGAGGAGTTCGTCGACGGTGAATACCTCCACCATGAACTACAGCAAAGGATTCTCGGAGCTTTTGACGCGTCATACACCGACGAGTTCGGCCTTTCAGAGCTCGTCGAAAACGGCGCCGAGGTGCTCCAAGAGCTTGACTTGATGCGAGAAAAGAACATTGTTGAGCGCTTCCTTAAGGAGCTAGTGCACGATTCTAACAAGGCGACCTATGGAGAGAAACAGGTGCGAAAAGCGCTCCAGATAGGGGCCGCTGATACTCTCCTCCTCTCAGAAGCGCTCCGAATCACGCGCGTGACAAACAACTGCCCGCTGTGTGGGTTCACGTTAGAAGAGACAATCCGCGGGATAAAGGGAGCGGGCGTGTGTCCCAAGTGCGAGGGCAGCATGGAACGTGCGCATGAAGAGGATGTCGTCGACGAACTAATCCGTAAAGCAGGAGACACGGGAACTTCGGTGGAGTTTATCTCAACCGACTTCAACGAGGGTGAGCAGCTTATGCGCGCATTTGGCGGTATTGCCGCCATTCTTCGTTTTGCGATTGACGAGCGCTGAGGGGGCACGATGTTTCTAACCTTTCACAAGCACGTCGAAAAATTGCTAACAGACGCGTTAGAAAAGTGCCAGTATCCACGTGGCGACCTGGCACTGGTCGTTAAGCCTGGCTACGCCGACCTTGCAAGCCTCGTCACGTTTAAACTCGCACCCACACTCAAGCTCCCGCCTCAAAAGATTGCAAACAATATTGTAGAACACCTCAGCTCTGACAATCTCGTTGCACGCGTCGAGGCCGTCGGACCCTACGTCAATTTCTTCGTAAGCGACGACTACCTACGTCGCACACTAGCCGCTGTATTAGCGGAGGATCAGAACTACGGACGCGTCAATAAAAATGGTGTCGTGATTCTCGAGCACACCTCTGCAAATCCGAACGGGCCCCTCCACATCGGCCACGTGCGAAACTCGGTCATCGGCGATACACTCGCGCGTTGCCTAAAACAGGCGGGGTACCGCGTCGAGACTCAGTATTATGTCAATAATATGGGCCGTCAGATCGCCCTTGTCGTCTGGGGCATTATGAACTTCGAGCTTAACGGTCAAAAAAAATCGGACCATGCGACGGCCGATATCTATGTCAAGGCGAATGCTGACATAGAACTCCACCCCACGAAACTCGGTGAGGTCCGGCAGCTCATGCAGCGCTTTGAAAGCGGCGATCAGGACGTCGCCTTTCTATTCGAAGACGCAGTAGAGTTCTGCCTGCGTGGCATCATCCAGACGCTCACGAATCTCCATGTCGCGCACGACCGTTTCGTCTGGGAGAGTGAATTCCTCGATGACATAGACGGCATCATGGAGGAGCTCCATAGCCACGGCGTCACCGAAAGTGACGGGTCGATGCACGTCGATCTATCGTCGTGTGGCATCGACAAAGATCTCGTTGTGCGACGCTCAGACGGCACGTCTGTGTACGCGACGCGCGACATCGCCTACCACGTCTGGAAGGCAGGGCGATGCAACCGCATGATCGACGTGCTCGGCGCTGATCACAAGCTCACCGCGCTCCAAGTGGGCAAAGTGCTCGAGCTGCTCTACATTAGCGCTCCTGAAGTCGTATTTTTTGAGTTCGTCTCCCTTCCAGAGGGCTCAATGAGCACGCGCCGCGGTCACTTCGTGAGCGCGGATGAGGTACTAAAGAAGGTGACAGAGAAAGCGTATGAGGAGGTCGATAAACGGCGCCCAACGTTATCTGAAGAAGAGAAACGCGTGATCGCACAAGCTGTCGGCATCGGCGCAACGCGCTATGACCTGCTCAGGGTTTCCGCCGATAAACCTATGGTCTTTAATTGGTCAGAAGCCCTCGATTTCGAGCGACAAGGGGGGCCTTTTTTGCAGTACGCACACGCCCGCGCAAGCAATATTCTCGTAAAGACGACGTTTGATCACAAGTACGACTCGAACCTTCTTACAGACGAATCTGAGATTAAGGTCATTAAACTGTGCGCGCAATTTCCCGCTGTAATAGAAGACATTACCACGAACTTAAGTGTGAGCGCGCTCACTTCATATGCACGCGAGCTTGCAGAAGCGTTTAACCAATTTTATCGATTTATGCCCGTACTCTCTGCTGAACCCGAGATGCGCCGCGCTCGGTTGGCCCTCGTGACGTGCGCACGGATTGTTTTGCGAAACGTGCTTAACTGTCTCGGGATAGAACCGGTCGATTCGATGTGAAAGTATAGCGAGACCCATTCATGCGACGAAGAAATTCCAAGACGTCAGTTCCCTTGTCATATCGTGAAACTCTTGCTAAACAAGGCTATCACGCTATAGGTTGTGGAGGAGCCGTCAAGCCATGTCTGTGGCTTAAGAAGTCCTTGCGAAATGAAGGCGTGTGCTATAAGGAGCAATTTTACGGCATTCAAACGCACCGCTGCATCCAAATGACCCCCACATTGCACTGTAATCAGCAGTGTCTGCACTGCTGGAGAGCTACGGATCTGGATACGACAGAGGAATTCACGTTTGACGAGCCACAGACACTCGTCGATGGCTCGATAACGGCGCAAAGAGTGCTTATTTCAGGGTATAAAGGCGCCTCGACGACGAACCTGCAAAAGCTGCAAGAGGCGTATGACCCAAGCCAAGTGGCCATTTCGCTCAGCGGCGAACCTACGCTCTACCCATACCTCGACGAGCTCATCGAACGCTATCATCACGCGCGTATGACAACATTTGTCGTATCAAACGGAAGTCATCCTGAGGTGCTTGAACTGATCCGTCCGACCCAGCTTTACGTGTCGATAAATAGTCCGGATGAAAAACACTTCTACTCGATATGCAAGCCACGAACACATCGGTTTGAACAGCTGCTCGAATCATTGCACATATTAGCCGATCACCACTCTAGAACCGCCCTGCGCATTACGCTTGCAAATGAGGTCAATGCTTTTGGAGAGCCGGGCTATGCAAAGCTCATCGAACTAGCCGAACCTGATTATGTCGAAGTCAAGTCGTATATGCACCTTGGTTTTTCCAGAAAGCGACTGTCACACGCTGCAATGATGTCATTCGAAGACGTACTGTCATTTGCACAAGACGTTGGTGAACGAACGGGGTACGCTGTCGCTGCAGGATCTCCCATAAGTCGCGTCGTGGTGCTATCTCAAAGCGGATCTACTGAAAAAATTCACGTCGCGTGACCCTTGCGTGGTCAATCGTACTAAAGAATGCATATGCGAGCAAAACCCGATATCACAAAGCTCAAGGCAGAGAGAAGCCTCTATGGGCTAATTAACGCACTCAAGGATGCTGACGTAAATATTCGCTCACAGGTCGCTGAAATGCTCGGCGAGCTAAAAGACGAAGTAGCAACCGACGCCCTCATAGATGCGCTCAATGACGACAGCTGGTCTGTAAGACGCAACGCCGCATGGGCGCTTGGAGAGATCGGCCCTACACGTGCCATTCCTTATCTCATAAGAGCTTTTAGTAAAACGTCTGCGGGCATCGACGTCTATAGCGCAGAAGCGCTCGTAAAAATCGGTCGACCCGCAGTGATACCGTTGCTACGGGTTATCGAAGGCCCCAACTCAAACGCACGATACTGGTCAATTGAGTCTCTAGGCGACATGGGCGACATGCGATCTGTAGAGCCTCTCATTGCACTTCTCATCGACAAAGACGTAATTATTAGATATGGCGCTGCAAAGGCACTAGGCGCCATTGGCGACTTTAGGGCGTTCAAACCACTAGAAAAACTGCTTCACGATCCGAGCGAGATGGTGAAACGGCTCGCAAAAAAGTCCATAAGTAAAGTGCTTCAAGCAGAAGCAACGCGCAAATCGGGCCTTCAACATGGACACGTGATAAAGCTGATCGCGATCATAAAAACTGAAGACGGGACGCTTAAAGAAGTCGACATTGACTTGTGACCTCGTTGCAGGAACACGAGAATTGAACAGGATAAGCATAAAAGAGAACCGTCGCTTTGTGTTAGTTAAGGACGCACCATTCCAAACAGTCGTGCAAAAGGCGTGAGAAGCTCAAACGGTGAGGCCCCTAAACACGGCCGCTGCGCGTATTTTGCCATTTTTTACCTCAACAAGAGATGTAACGACGATCCTAACGCATCAGTTGCGGAGGTAAGCATTTATACCAAAATGACATCGTTGCAATTTGAATCAGAAAGCGATCGTGCTGAGGTCAGCGTTATTTAACCTGACTCGATCATCCAGCAATACTTTAGTTCAGGATTTGCGTTGTTATGGCTCATGTGCCCCTTTTTATCGACCTAAGAAACAGGTGTATCGTCATATTCGGAGGCGGTCATGTTGGTGAGAGAAAAGCCAAGATGTTTTGCACCTACGGGCTAACAAAAGTCGTAAGCACGAGCTTTACGGCTGAATTATTAAGAATGGCAGACAGTGGCCTTATCGACGCGATTGTAGACGACTTGAAAGATGTGAAGAAGTACCTTACAGACGCTTTCATCGTCGTTCCTGCAACCAACAATCGCACGCTCAACGCGTTTATCGCTGATCAAGCGAGGGCAATGAACGTCCTCGTTAATCAAGTGGACGGCATCGGTGAGGTTATCGTGCCGTCGGTGATCAACAAAGGTGATATCCAGATCGGAATTTCGACAATGGGCAAAAGTCCTACGTCAGCACGATTTCTCAGACTACGTATAGAAGAGCTCATAGAAAACGTTGCACTTATGGTAGCACTCCAAGACGAAGTGCGCACCATTTTAAAAAAGGAGATAGAGAGCCAACTCGAGCGAAAGCGTATCCTTGAAATAGTTATCAACGATCAAGGTGTGTGGGCTGAACTCGCGCATGGCTACGACGCGGGACTACAAGCGGCACTTAAGATCGTGGAAAACGAACGATTGATGCAGCAGGTGATGACAAAAGGGGTTCACACGTGAATGGGATCTGCAACCTTTCGATAACGCACAAGTGGGCAAGCTTAAATGATTTAGAGTGCGCTCGCATTGACAACGTCGAGGACGCATTAAAGACAATGCACGCAGCTGCTGGTGTAAGCGAATGTGTCATCGTGCAGACGTGCAATAGAATTGAGGTCTACCTCAACGTGACGAACGAGTTCGACGTTAGTACGTTTGTAACGCGTTTCTTTCCCTCTGTACCGCAAGAGCTCATAGGTCGATACGAGGCGCGCGAATCACTCCGACACTTAATGCGACTCGCATCAGGCCTTGATTCTATGATTGTAGGCGAAGACCAGATACTCGGCCAGCTTAAAGAAGCAGTCGATATGGCTCGCAAAGGGCATACATTAGGGCCCAATCTGGGCTTAGCATTTTCAAAGGCGATTAAAACCGGAAAGCGTGTACGAACAGAGACGCAAATTAACCGCGGCTCAGTGTCCGTCGGCTCAGCAGCGGTTGACCTCGCCGAACGGGTAATGGGAACCCTCGAACACAAGGCGATTCTGAGTATCGGAGCCGGTGAGCTGGGAACGCTCGTGGCAGTCGCTCTGGCCGAGCGAGAGCTAAAGGCGATGTTTGTTTCAAACCGCACTTTTCGACGCGCGCAAACCCTAGCTAAAAGGCTTAGGGGCACTGCAATCAGATTTGACAAGATAGACGATTACCTGAGCAAAGCAGATCTAGTAATAAGCGCTACCGCAGCCCCACACTGTATACTTACTCAAGATCAAGTAAGTCGCGCGATGCAACAGCGAAACAGTCAGTCACTAGTCATCATCGACATAGCCAATCCGCGTGACGTTGAAGAAAGTGTAGCCAAGCTCGACAACGTCGACCTACACAACATCGACGATTTACGCAAGATCACCGAACATAACCTCAAGAAGCGGCGTTCCGAGATCGGAAAGGTAGCCGCGATCATAAACCAAGAGCTCAACCTACTCGAAGGGCAATACAAGAAAGATCGCGCGAATGAGCTTATTGCGAGCTTATATCAGAACGCAGAAGAGCTTCGAGCACGCGAGCTT
Source organism: uncultured Methanomicrobia archaeon (assembly GCA_964355295.1). GTDB lineage: Archaea > Halobacteriota > Bog-38 > Methanoflorentales > Methanoflorentaceae > Methanoflorens. The sequence continues at coordinate 9,489 of CAYHCZ010000013.1, read as the reverse complement.
GAAAAAGCGCACAACCGCCTAAGAAACGAGGAGGGCTTAGATACGTACGAACAGATCTTAGATGACCTTACAGGCTCGATCGTAAATAAACTCCTTTTTGAGCTTACTGCATCACTCAGAGAGGCAGCCGCTAACGACGATTATGATCTAATGAGCTCCGCGCATAAACTATTTAAACGTCAGGAGGTTTAAGTGGCCAATCGACCTGCGCGACTTCGTAAAAAGGGCGTCAGAAAGTTGGTTCGAGAGACGTCGCTGCTCCCAAGCGATCTGATATGCCCTCTGTTTGTCGATGAGAACGCGCAAGAGCCCATAGCTATCCCTTCCATGCCTGGATTTTATCGTCACACCGTCGATACAGCAGTATCTGAAGCCGAAATAATCACGGAACTCGGCATTCCTGCGGTCATCGTGTTTGGGGTACCACAATTTAAAGACGAGACGGGGAGCTCTGCACTCAGCGGCATTGTCCAAGACACCATCAGCGCGATAAAAACGCACGTACCAGCAGCCACGGTTATCGCTGACGTGTGTCTGTGCGAATATACGAGCCACGGACACTGCGGCATCGTCAACGAAACGGGCACGATCGTCAACGGGCCGACCCTTGAAATGCTACAGCACGTCGCAACGTCATACGCACGCGCCGGGGTTGACATCGTCGCCCCTTCCGGCATGATAGACGGGATGGTCGGCGCGATACGAGCGCAACTCAATGATGAGTGGTTTGATGAAGTAGCAATTATGCCGTACTCTGCTAAGTACTATTCAAGCTTCTACGAGCCGTTTCGCGACGCGGTGGATTCAGGATGCGCGTTCGGGGATAGATCTACGCACCAGATGGATCCCGCAAACTCCGACGAAGCGATTCGTGAGGTGAGTCTGGACTTAGAAGAGGGCGCTGACATTATCATGATAAAGCCCGCACTGCCTTACCTCGATATTATCTATCGGATTAAACAGGAGTTCGGCGTTCCTGTTGCCGCTTACAGTGTCAGTGGGGAATACGCCATGTTGCGCACCGCGATTGACAGCGGGAGATTGACCAGTGATGCTATCTTCGAAACGCTTCTTTCCATAAAACGGGCCGGGGCAGACATGATCGTTACCTATTTTGCCAAAGAAGCGGCAGAGACCTTGGCCTTAGAATAAGAGGAAAGGCGATGCAAACTGACGAGTCTGCGAGATTATATAAAAAGGCTTTGAAACTTATGCCTGGTGGCGTTTCAAGCCCAGTACGCGCGATAGAGCCCTATCCGTTTTACGTCCAGAAGGCAAGCGATTCGAGAATATGGGATGTGGACGGCAACCTGTACATTGATTACTGCATGGGCTACGGCCCACTCATTCTCGGCCACACTCACCCTGCGGTGCAGGAAGCGGTGACTCAGCGTCTGGCACTAGGGTGGGACTATGGAACCCCTATCGAGGCAGAGATTACCCTTGCAGAGCGCATTAAAGAGGACTTCCCCTCAATAGAGAAGCTTCGATTCGTATCGACGGGAACCGAGGCAACAATGAGCGCTCTTCGCGCAGCTCGCGGGTTTTCAGGGAGAGACACTATCGTAAAAATCGAAGGAGGCTACCACGGCGCACACGATGCAGTGCTCGTAAAGCCCGGATCGGCTGCAATCTCCACTGCGAGTTCACTGGGAGTGCCTGCTGCAGCAATAAAAAACACCGTTCAAGTCCCATTCAACAACGTTGAAGCCCTCTCAGACGTCTTGGAAAAAACTGATGCAGCTTGCCTTATCCTAGAACCGGTGATGGGAAATATCGGCCCCGTGCTTCCGGAGAAGACCTACCTTAAAGAAGTCAGAAAAGTTACCGAAGAGAACGACACGCTCCTTATATTTGATGAAGTGATTACGGGATTCCGGCTGTGCATCGGAGGTGCGCAATGTCTTTACGGCGTCACTCCTGACCTCACCACGTTAGGGAAAATTGTCGGCGGCGGATTTCCAATCGGGGTTTTCGGAGGCAAAAAGGACATTATGGAGTGCGTCGCGCCATCAGGGGGCGTTTTTAACGCAGGGACGTTCAGCGGGCATCCTGTTTCACTTACCGCAGGACTTGCGACGCTCAACGTGCTCAACGAGGAGGGCTACCACCGCGTTAATAGCTTAGGTGACCTCCTTAGAAGGATGCTCGTTGACCTTCTCGAAGAACTTGATATCCGTATTACAGTACAAGGCATTGGGACCATGTTTCAGGTCTTCTTTACCGAAAAACCTGTTAGAAACTATCAAGACGCACTCACTTGCGACGTTGACGCATACAAGAAATTAGCTGCCTTTATGCGCGAAGAGGGCATTTTCTTGGCTCCTTCGCAATTCGAGACGAACTTTATATCGCTTGCACACTCAAACGAAGATTTAGAGTACACCATTCGCGCGTACGCTAACGCGTTTCAACGGCTTTATAACCGAAACGTCGACACTCCTGGCTACTAGCCCCAATGGCGACAGCGAACAACGGATAGAGCGTGACCAAAATACTACGTATTGGCACCCGAGGCAGTAAACTCGCATTGATTCAAGCTGAGGCGGTCAAAAACTTGCTCGCAAAGAACGGCGTGGCAAGCAAGCTCAGTATCGTAAAAACGAGCGGGGATAATTTTACCGATAAGCCCTTCAGAGAGGCGGGCGTTGGCGCCTTTGTGCGTGAGATTGACGACCGTATGCTCGCAGGTGACATCGATATCGCCGTGCACAGCATGAAGGACGTGCCTACAAAAAGCCCGAAGAAGATTGAGATTTGCGCCGTTATGCCCCGCGCAGCCCCTTATGACGTTTTAATCTTCGAGCGTCCGTTGCGTGAAGGAGCTACTATTGGCACCTCGAGCTTGCGACGACAGGCGCAACTAGCGCGATATTACCCGCTCTATAACCGCAGACAGATTCGGGGCAACGTCGACACGCGGATCAGAAAACTCAGGGCACGCGAATTCGATGCGGTGATTCTCGCCGAGGCAGGACTTGAGCGTCTCGGCATCCGGATCAATAAGAAGCGCCTCCCAGTTATTCCATCGCCAAACCAAGGGATCGTCGTCGTGATGGCAAATAAGGAAATCGACGAGTTTGACGCCGTAGCTAAAATCAATGACAAACAAACCCTCATAGAAGGCATGGTTGAGCGAGTCATAATGGAGGCGTTAGGGGGGGGGTGCTTAATCCCCCTCGGCATTTTGGCGCACATTACAGGTGAATTTGTTAACGTCGTTGCTGAAGTGCTCTCACTCGATGGCAAACGTATGGTTCGCCTTACCGATCGCATATCTCTTGGTAGTTACGAACAAGACTCGAAAGCGTTTGCCCAACGAGTGAAAGAAAACGGGGCTGAATCGTTGATCGTCGAAGCTATCGCGTCGATTTCAACTACGTGACTGAAAAATGATGCAAAAAAAAACGTCTAAAGGAACGGTGTTCCTCGTTGGGGCGGGACCCGGTGACCCGGATCTTTTGACCCGAAAAGCTGAACACGTAATAAAAAGCGCTGATATTGTGCTCTACGACAAGCTTGTCGATGCGCGCGTCATCGCGCTCGTTCCTAAAAAAGTAGAGCTCATCGATGTCGGAAAAGACTCGCACCACCATAAGGTTCCACAACAGAAGATCAATGATCTGCTTGTCAAATTCGCGAAAAATGGCAAGGTGGTAGTACGGCTGAAGGGTGGCGACCCCTACGTATTCGGTCGCGGTGGGGAGGAGGCTGAAGAGTTAGTCGCTCACGGAATCGATGTGGAGATAGTGCCCGGTATTTCATCAGCCGTGGCAGTTCCAGCGTATGCAGGTATTCCAGTCACACATCGCAAGTACACTTCAACGTTAACCGTCATCACAGGCCACGAGGCCGCGGGAAATGAGCTTCAGTGGGACGTTCTCGCTCAACTTGACGGAACCCTCGTAATTCTGATGGGCGTGGGCACCCTCGCAGAGAACGTTGCAAATCTCATCGCTTTTGGCAAGTCAGCGCAAACACCGACAGCGATCATTGCACAAGGAACTACCAGCCGCCAAAAAGTCGTCGTTGGTGTTTTAGATGATATAGCACGTAAAGCTAAAGCAGCCAACGTGGAGGCTCCAGCGGTATTAGTTGTCGGTGACGTTGTCAAACTCGCACATATACTTAAACCACAATATGCAAACGCTAGCGATTATCAGACCTGAGAAACAGCTCGAGAATTCAAAAAAAGTTGTCGAATCTTTTGGATATAGAGCTCTAGCAGCCACAATGGTCGATATCACGCCTTTACAAGACGAAAATTGGTTTACTTTCTTTGACGAATTAACAAACGACAACGTGGACTACCTTATACTCACGAGCGCAAATGGTGCACGGCGTTGCGCGAAGCTAGGACTCACGACTACAAGCATCCCCAAAAAGACGCACGTTTTAGCTATAGGACCCGCAACCAGAACTGCATTGATTGAAGAGAATCTTCGCGTTGATCTTATGCCGTCAGAGTACAGTTCACGCGGCATCATTCAGATGCTCAGTAATGTTGCAGGAAAAAAAATCTGGGTCTTGCGCAGCGCTTATGGCAGCTCCGAACTGATCGAAGGGTTACAGAACAGCAACGCAACCGTCAATGAAGTCGTACTTTACACGCTTAAAAAGCGCTGTGGACTACCGCAGCGAGACTTCATACAGGAGGTGGTAGAGGGTGACGTGGCCGGCGTACTCTTTACGAGCGCCATGACGGTAAGGGCTTTCTTTGACTGCGCTGACAGAATGGGAATCAGCGAGCGGCTCATCGAACGACTTGCGTGTCAACTCGTCGGCGCTATTGGGATCCCTACGGCCGATGCGCTTCGTGCGTACAATGTGAAGGTTGATGCTATGCCAAAAGACGCCACATTTAACGAGCTCGTCTCAACTGCACATTCAACTTTGAAAAATCGTGCATTTTAGCGCACCCGGAGAATAATCTATGGACATACTTTTAGCCGAGTACACAAGTGTAATGAACCTCAACCTCGCCGAAGAAGGACGCGCGATGTTGCGAACCTTCGAAGCAGAATTCCAAAATTGCGGACATTCGGTGCACGTGCCACTTCCGCGAAAGGTAGATGAACGAGCGTTTTATTCACAGGTAGGACGACTTGCTAAAACGTGTGATGCAGGACTTGTCATCGCGCCCGACAACCTCCTTTATGATCTCACGACGCTCGTCGAACAACACACAACGAACCTCGGGTGTCCGGCAGAGGCGGTCAAAAAAGCCGCAGACAAACTCATCGCTTCTATGGTGCTTTCACAAGGATCGCTGACCGTTCCTGAAATAAATCCCCCAACAGGTCCGTACATCTTAAAGCCTCGCGATGGCTGTGGCGCAGAGGGAATTCACATTGTCGAAGCGTTTGATCCAGATAGTATCGACGAGAACACGCTTGTTTCAAAGTTTGTCTCTGGAGATCACATAAGCGTAAGCCTCATTGTTGGAAGAACAGTACTGCCGCTTTCGATCAACAAACAGCACATTCGCATTGACTCTACTATCAAGTATATGGGTAATACAACCCCTTATTCCGTTCCAAACGCGAGCGAAGTCATCGATCAAGCCACGAGAGCAGCGCAGTTGCTGGGATGCAAAGGTTACGTTGGCATTGACATCGTGTTGCAGCCTGACGGCATCGTGAATATTGTCGATGTAAATCCGCGTCCTACAACGGCAATAATTAGCATAGACAAGGTGATCGGCAACGTGGCAGATCTGATTCTTAAAGCGCGATTAGGAAAAAAACTGCCAACGCTTCTCAAACCACATGGCATACACACGTTCATAAAAACAAATTGCGGCAGCAATCACCCTATGTGAACTCCTATGACGCACATAATCGGAATTGACATCGGTGGAGCGAACACGAAAGTTGCCTCTGCCAACGGAATAACGAGAAGCTTTTACTTGCCGCTGTGGAGGAAGAACGACCTAGCAGGATTGTTACGTCGAGTGAAAAATGACTTTCGTCCAGAGCGCGTTGGGATCGTCATTACAGGAGAGCTAGCCGACGCTTTTTCGAGCAAGAACGAAGGGATTTGTTCTATAGCTGTAGCTGTCAACTCAGTCTTTTCGAAACCATACTATCTGAATGTTTGCGGAGAGTTTACCCAAACCATCGCAGAGGAGGACGCTCGTTTATACGCTGCGTCAAACTGGACGGCATCAGCCGCCTTTCTGGCAAAAAGCATTAAAGACTGCATATTCACAGATATTGGGAGCACGACGTGCGACATCATTCCGATAAAAGATGGTAAGCCGATCGCCCAAACGACAGACTTTCAACGATTGGGACAACATGAGCTGATCTATATGGGTGTGCTGAGAACAAACATCGCGACCCTTTTGCGCTTTGTCACTTTTAGCGGTAGGCAGTACAAGCTCTCTACTGAACTGTTCGCAATCACAGCAGATGTGCACCGCGTGCTAGGCAACATAGATAAGGCAGATTACACCTGTGACACGCCTGATTCTCAATCACGCCGTGTCGATACGTGTTATCAAAGAATCTCGCGAGTCCTGCTTTGCGATGTTAGCGAGCTTGGCAGAGAGAACGCACATAAAGTTGCCAAGCAGGTAGAACGTGCGCAGACCAATGAACTTGCTAAAGCACTGGCGTTTCAAGCACAGGAGCACGAGTTACACACGGTCGTCGGAGCAGGCCTTGGCGAGTTTCTCATTGCAAAAGCTGCGTTGAAGGCAGGACTTGAATTTTTGCCGCTCTCCCAGAAATATGGACGTGCGCTCTCGAACGTATTCCCTGCATTTGCAGTTGCTCAGCTTGTGCAAAAAAACATTGAACTAAATTCAATAGAGTCGGGTTGAATAGGCCTAAAAAGAGCTCCAAGGTCTTTTCTTCTCGTGCTCCCATATCTGGTTTCTTTTTCACATTCACATCGAGATACTGTTCGGCGAAGCACTGTTCATGCGTGCATATGTGTGACAAAAAATTGTACTCACGCGACCTTATACTCTCTTTTGCACTTTTTGAATCGAAGAGCAATGACCGTTATAGCAAAAGATACAGGATGCTACTATGGGGTTCACTTTGGATGCCTCTGTGCCGCGCGTGATCCTAACTGTCGGCGCTGCGCAGAAAGGCTCACAGACGCGGTAAATTACGCACTCCATACAGAAGAGAGCGCAATTGATGCACCGCGTAGAGAAAATGCGTCATCCTGACGCTACCTCGGAAGGTAGGTAAGACAAAGATGAACAGTGTTCGAGATGATTTTATGCCAAACATGTCTTCCACTCTGAGTGCTTACGGCGGAATACCGCATGTGAACGGCACGGAATCGATTACAAAAATGCTCAGCGACTTCGGGCTCGGAGAGAAAGAGGCGCAGCTTTACGTCCACTTGTTAAAGTACGGGCCGAAGCGCGCAGGCGACCTTGCACGGTCATTGAAAACGTATCGTTTAGAGGTCTACCGAAAGCTTGCACGCCTTGTCAACAAAAATATGGTGAACGTCAAGAAGGAGAGCCCCGCCGTTTACTCTGCGGTAGATCTTAACAAAGCACTCAACGATGTGATGCTTGACCGCCAGCGTGAGCTTAATTGGGTGGGAAAGGCCAAGACAGAGCTCCTTGAGCGTGTTAATGGCACACGGTTAAGTCTTAAAGATGATCCCCTGCTACTTGAGACGATTTCAATTGAAGACGATCCGGCCTTCATACAATTGTTAACCGCATTCGGACTTAATAAGAAGGATTCACAGCTTTACGCACACTTGCTGAAGTACGGGCCGAAGCGCGCAGGCGACCTTGCACGGTCATTGAAAACGTATCGTGAGGACGTTTATCGGAGGTGCGCACGCTTAATTGATATCGGTGTGGTTTCTAAAACATCCGAAAATTCTTCACCCTATGTGCCAGTTGAGCTTGATGTGGCACTCAACAAAGCGGTCACTGCCCACAAGCGGGATCTTCGTCGTTTACAAAGGCTCAAGCGAAGACTTATGGAGGGCCCGAGCATTACGCCTTGGCAAGGAGAGAATGCATATAGCTCATTCAAGCTGGTTAAATCCGTTGGGGAAGTAGTAACTGTCATATCACAGCTTATTAACTCAGCAGAGGTTTCTATCATTCTAGTCGCCCATCCTCGATTCAACCTTATTTCAATGGGTGGCTTTCAGGATCACTTGAGATGTGCTGTTACACGCGGCGTAAGTGTCCGCGGCGTGCTCGATATCTACCCAAGAAAATCTTTAGCAGCCCGTGAGTACCTCAGTTGTGGTGTCGAACTGCGACACAAAGAATACTACCGGGGAATGACGATGATGGTCGCTGACGGCAAACAAAGCATTAGCTTAATTTACGCCGATCTGAAAACCGCCCTTTCACTGGATGAAAACGTCGCAGCACTATCTAGCGACAACATCTCGCAAGCTGAATTTCTTACGAGCGCATTTGAAATGACCTGGAAGCAGGCGGTCAACGCAAAAGAGTTTATAGATCAGCAACTGCAACAAGAACCCCATAACGAGCCTCTTGTCGAACAGCCTAATAAGACGCTTTCAATAGTAGGATATACGGCTGCGCGGCAGCCCTCTTTCACAAGAAGCTAGTCACAAGGCGACAAACGACCTTAGGAGGGATTATGTATCTCAAAGAGCGTAAGTGAAACTGCCGTCACGCTCAACAGAGTATAACTATACCAATAGGGTAAAATTCTTATGGACCAAAACTCGAGACTTAGTGTATTGGCCGTAAAGCTGTGCGATTATGTATTCAGAGGAAACGTTCATCGCTCGCCTCATAGGGTTTGGATTAAGCGAAAAAGAGGCCCGTCTTTATTTCCATCTTCTCAAATATGGGCCAAAGGCCACTGCGCCACTTACTAAATCGCTAAAAACGTATCGTGAGGACGTTCACCGAACGTTGAATGGTCTCATCGAAAAAGGAATGGTGCATCCTTCTCTTGGCGTACCTACGTTCTACGTTGCGGTAGAGCTCGAAACGGCCCTAGAAAGCGTGCTCAAAAAGCAAGAGAGCGAACTGCATGAGATGGAGGCGCGGAAGCAGGAGCTTGCTGACCTCTCAACGCACCAGCGGTTTAGCCCTTCAAATGAAGTTACGACGTTTAAGATCATTAAAAGTCTCGGAGAACTCGTTAGTGTTACGATTCCCCTCATAAACTCCGCACAAGAAGACCTGCTATTTGTCGTTCCACAGAACATCGTAACCGTCGCCTCGCGTTTCGGCATAGCTGAAGAAACAAGAAAGTTTGTTGAGCGAGGGGGAAATGCGCGAGGAATTACCGACGTTTCACACTCAGGGATCGAATTGATGCAAGAAATGTTGGACATTAGTGAAGATTTCCGCCATTTCGACCATTATCACGGCATAACGTTCTGCGTTGTAGATCGAAAAACGTGCCTGACTGCGATTAACATTGACATCAAACGTCTTTCGCTACATGAACGCGTTGCGGTGCTCTGGAGTGATGACCCAATATATGGTGAATATCTCAGCGCCACGTTCGA
>CAYHCZ010000012.1:0-26688 GCA_964355295.1 uncultured Methanomicrobia archaeon | reverse complement strand
GGCGAAGTAGTGGTAGATGCCTAGGGACTCGGTGCAGGTGAAGGTGTAGGCGCCGTTGGCGTCGGTCGTGGTGGTGTTGGCCGCATGGTTCCAGGTGCCTGAGGGGTCCTGTCTATGGAGGGTGATGGTCTTCCCGGAGATCGGGGTGGTGCCAGCTCTGAGAGTGCCGGAGAGGGTGAAGGGTTGGGTGGCCGCTGGCGTAGTGGTTGAGGGGGTGATGGTGAGGGTGGTGGGGGTGAGGGTGCCGATGGTGAGGGTGACCGAGGCGTTAGAGGATGCATATGTTTGATCCCCTAAAAACTGCATAAAATATCTGATGTTTTCACTAACGCTTGCGTTCAAAACAAAGAAATAATAGCCATTTTGGTCCGTCCATCTTTTTTGGAAAATAAAATGGGTGTCAATCCCAATCTCAAACTCAGTCAGGTGTATCTCTTTTCCCGACAGAGGCGTGCCATTCGCATCCGTTAGGTATCCAAACACCGTGTAATATTCGCCGACGCTGGGGTTGGTGGTAGTCGTATTCGCGGAAATTACAGTAGGTTGAATCGTCCCGACGGCCACCGATGTCCCGGCGAGTGTGCCTTTGTAAGCGCTATCGCCTTGAAGCCCAAGTTCATACCAGTATTGACCTACTGTTTGCTCGCTAAGAGTTATAGAATAGTAGCCGTTAGAGTCAGTAATTGGCGGACTTATCAACTCACGTTGTCCTGTCGGAAGCCGTTTAACCAAATAAGAAAACGTCCTTCCCGAAAGCGGCGTCCCGTTTATGTCCGTTAGGTATCCTGAAAAAGTGAAAGATTGGTTAACTGCAACAGTCCTGCTTGTGGCATAAAAAGAAAGTGTCGTCGGTACAAGATTTCCCATATTCAAACTCAACGCGTTAACGTCCGGCAAATAATCCCAGTTGCCCAAGAAGCGAACCCTGTAATTGTAGGCGCCCGTCAAAGATTCGTTACGGGTGAAGGTGTAGGCGCCGTTGACGTCGGTTGTTGTGTTAAGGCTGACGCGTTGGCCAGATGGGGTTCGGAACTCTAATATGATCGGTTGGCCAGCGAGGGGTGTGCCATTAAAGCCGTTTTGTAACGTTCCGTACAGAGTGAAAGACTGGTTAATTCCAGGTACGCTATTTGATGTGAGGATAGAAATCGAAGATGGTGTAGGTGCTCCAACCGTGAGCGTGATGGTAGGAGACTGCGAGGCGTTGTAAGAGGTAGTGTCGCCGCCGAAGATCGCCACGTAAGTATAGAAGCCCTGGGACTCGGTGCGGGTGAAGGTGTAGGCGCCGTTGGCGTCGGTCGTGGTGGTGTTGGCCGTGCTCCAGGTGCCTGAGGGGTCTTGTCTTCGGAGGCTAATGGATTTGCCAGGGATGGAGGAACCGTTGGCGGTGAGGGTGCCGGAGAGGGTGAAGGGTTGGTTGGGGGAACGATTAGAGAGGTTGGTTGAAAGGGTGAGCGTGGTGGGGGTGAAGGTGCCGACCGTGAGTGTGAGGGTGGGAGACTTCGAAGTGTTGTAGGCGGTGGCGTCGCCGGAGAAGTAGGCGAAGTAGGTGTAGATGCCCTGAGAATCGGTGCGGGTGAAGGTGTAGACGCCGTTGGCGTCGGTCGTGGTGGTGTTGGCCGCATGGTTCCAGGTGCCTGAGGGGTCCTGTCTATGGAGGGTGATGGTCTTCCCGGAGATCGGGGTGGTGCCAGCTCTGAGAGTGCCGGAGAGGGTGAAGGGTTGGTTGGGGGCAGGGTTCGTGTTGTTGGTGGTAATGGTGAGCGTGGTGGGGGTGAGGGTGCCGACGGTGAGTGAGAGGGTGGAGGAGGTGGAGGCGTTGTAGGCGGTGGCGTCGCCGGAGAAGTAGGCGAAGTAGTGGTAGCTGCCTAGGGACTCGGTGCGGGTGAAGGTGTAGGCGCCGTTGGCGTCGGTCGTGGTGGTGTTGGCCGCATGGTTCCAGGTGCCTGAGGGGTCCTGTCTATGGAGGGTGATGGTCTTGCCGGGAACGGGGGCGCCGTTGGCGGTGAGGGTGCCGGAGAGGGTGAAGGGTTGGCTAGCCGCTGGCGTGGTGGTGCTCGGGGTAATGGTGAGCGTGGTGGGGGTACTAGCCGTTGCGACGCTACTAAGTAACGAGACCGAGACCAAAAGCGCGGCGATCGCAATGACTGTGAGTCGCTTTTTCGCTGACATTATGCACTTCCTCCCTATCGCCGTGCCCGCCTGCGGATTCTACGACCTCAAGCGACCGCGCCATCCTAATGTTTCGGATATCGTTACAGATAAAGCTTTCTTTGCTTAAATCATCCAAAATTACCTTATTAGACCAATGTTGCTTCACCTTACCAATCCTTCATTTTTAATCCCGAAGATGCTACGCCCATCAAATCGAAACCTAGCCAGTTCACTCAGCGTAAGTCTAACATCGTCGGGGCGGCAACTAGCTTTCGATATCGTCTTAGCGGCTTCTTTACGAGGAAGGATTGGCAGTTTTAAGGGTTTTAGCCACTGTTGGTCTCCTTGCGGACCAATTGGAAGCACGACGATGCAATGCAGATTGCTGATTTTTATATCGTTAGTATTTACCGCAGGGGGAAATCTTTACGCGCTTTTATAAGCTCGACGCTTAACCTTACGTGCGCCAAGACCGACTTCGCAATCCAACGGATCGCTGAGTAGAACGTGAGCTTGATAGCTCTGAGGGGTGCATGCTGTATTTGCTATTTATCATCTTGTCGATGGCGTTCGTTGCCACTGCTATTAAGCCAGAGTACGTTTATTGGTAATCGAGTGACAAAACGAGTCTGCGTGATACCCCTATGCGCACGGTAGACGGAAAAGATAAACAGGAGGGACACGTTTAACAGTCCAGCCCCTGTGATATTTCTTTAGATAGCACCGAGACGGACTTTTTCAGTGCGAAGCCTTATGACAAGCGATTCAAACAACCCAAGAATCAACGTGGCACTCGTTTCATATCCTGCGCCTTCGAACGTGCCGTATGGATTCTTATCAGATCTTTCAGCCATCCTTGAGCCCATCACCGACCAAGTCTTAATAATAAACGGAAACACAAACCGGGTATCTCCCTCTTCTGAAAAAACTACCCTCATCGACATTGGTGTAAGTATGCACCTCCTCAGAGATGTGAAGCCCGAGTTCTACTCAGCAATCCTATGGCTCATTAAAAGAGTCACGGCACAACTCAAGACGAGTCTCGAGCTAGTTAAAGCACGAAATACCGTGGACACTGTCCTTTTCTACTCGACTTCTTCGAATCACCTATTGCCGCTGGTCACCGCGAAAATCTTAAAAAAGAGGACCGTTCAAGTCGTCAACGACAGCAAAGCGGTTACGCCGATACAGAAAATCCTTCAAATGCAGAATCATGTTATTTTTAGACTGTTAGATGGCATCTCCCCGCTATCTAAAGCAGGTATTAAAGTTTACGGTTTGGACAAATACCTCCATAAACTTCTTCCAGAGGGCTTTCGATTTATCGACACCTCTCACTACAACGTTAAGAAGCAGCTAGTCGAACGAAAAAACGTGATAGGTTTTATCTCACGGCTAAGCAAAACAAAAGGGATTGTTGAGTTCGTCAAAGCCATTCCAATCATTTTTCAAAAGAACAAGGACACAGAGTTTCTGATTGGCGGTTCCGGAGATCTCGAGAGCTGGGTAGCAGAAGAATGTACAAAAATTAAGAAAACGTTGGGCATTACCGTCACCATTACTGGCTGGATCGGAGACGACCTCCCAGACTACTTAAATCATCTGAAGCTCTTCGTTCTTCCCACGCACACTGAAGCGTTGGGCACCGTATTGCTCGAGGCGATGGCATGCGGCACTCCTGTGCTCGCCCCTGCTACTGGTGGCATTCCAGACATAATCAAGGATCGCGAGACGGGGTTTCTATTACCGGACACCGAGCCGGAGTGCATAGCGAAAAGCGTTACGCAAATAATAGCTCTTCCGGACGCAGAATTGGCAAAAGTTGTCGACAACGGAATTATAATGGTGAATGAGCGGTATTCCTACGAAGCTGCCGTAGAAAGGTACAAAGGGATAATTAAAACGACATAAACATCCGAAAGAGATGTAAGAAGGCATGTCGCTTGGGGCATTTGTCCTTTCTAAGTTTTTATTAAGTCACAAATGAAGCACGTTAGAGCGGCTCAACCGGTACATTTGCCACGAGAGTATTTCTTAACCAAAGGAGAGCATGTTTATGTCTATTATTACACCGCAGCCGACCGACACCTCAATCCGTGCTGCGACCTTCAAGACATACAATATTGTTGTATCGTTATTCGCTGTAGTTCTTGATTTACGTGCGAAATAAGAATGCGCGCAGGAACTTCCGACAGAATGAGATCGATCGGTGCGTGAAAGGGGGCCAGCGGCGCGATTTAACGCTTAGGGGGATCTAGAATATGGTCTTCCCCATCAAGGCACTTTTGCTTCCAATCTATGCCGAACAGCTCCAATATTGAGGGAGTTACGTTTACGATGCTCGGGATCTTATCTTTTATCTCCATATCGATATTCCTGAGCAATAGCACAGCATCCCTTTATGCCCGCCAGACGCCACCTGATGGTCGCTTGCTTTTTCCGTGAAGCATCTGAGATGATTCTTTCTGAATATGTTGGTCGCTTCTTAACGTCTCACTTACAGCCCCTAAAAAAAGAGCCATAAGCATCTTTTGGATGCCTTTTCGCCATAGTGATAAAGTTCGGGGTAGGTACGAGAGACTGCCTAAATGCTGTTGATAACGTCAAGGTAAAGTGCAATAGGAACGCTGACCCAATGGAATAGGATAAAGAGAAGCGACATATTCAACCCGACATGGGCGGTCGCTATGATCTGCTCCGAATGCTATGACTGGATCAAAGCGGTTATCGACGAACGTAAATCAGATTAAGCGTTCATCGCTGGGTTAGCAAGCACCGTCGAGCTCACGCAGCAGACGCTAACTGAAGCGAAACGGAAGAGGTTCTGGGCCCAGTATATTCGAGCGATAAAGGGTGCCGAGCATTGAAGGTGAGTGGTTGCGCGGCCTTATCGCCGCATGCGTAAAAAAAGGCCTTCGGTGCGGTTCTAACTAAGTTCTTAGCTGTTCTTGCCGAGTTCAAGTGTTGTTCTGTATGCCTTTGGCCGATAAACAACATTCTACAGACCACGCAAAAAATAGATTAAAAGCATGATTAATATAGGTAAGCGGTCCATTTTAACGCTCAGCAATCCGTCGGGTTTGTTCCATGTTACCTACTGCAAAACGAATTACTGACGCGCTAAGGGCGCAGAGGCTCTCCTTGCTTGCGGTTCTCAAGAAAACAGCACAAAGGAGAATCCTGGAAATTGATATTCTTAGGACAATTGCGATTCTCCTTATAATTCCTGGTAATGCGCTATTTGTCGCTTCCAGAGTTCCTTCGATTTCAGGCTCTCCGCAGTCGGCAACTTTCCAGCTCCTTGCATCTCTATGTGTATTCTCAGGATTATCGATTTTCTTTCTTGTATCTGGCTTTACGCTTAGCATAAACAAAAAACCCCCCAGCAATCGAGAGGAGGCGTTCGTTTTTTATAAGAGACGAGCAGTACGGATACTTCCACTGTACTGGTTCTTCATGGTAGGGGCCATAATCGTTGCGGGACTAGGGGCCACAGTCGTCGTCGCTAGACCCTCGTTCATCCAGGATCTAATCTATATCGCTGCATTGCAAGCTTTATTCTATCCACAACTCATCAGCAACGATATCTACCACTTTTTGAGCGTACTTGTGATTTACTACTTACTCTTCCCTTTGATCGCCTTTTTTGATGATTTTAGAAAGCTGCTTGCAGTCTCATTGATTCCTTTTCTTTTTTTTGCCGCCCTCCTGCAATTTGGTTTTACTGATCCAATGTTGCTATCGTACTACGCATTGTTTGTCGGCGGGATAATTGCAGCGAAGTCGGACACATACGCTAAGCTACGACGGATGAGGTCTAACCGGTCCGTTGTGTTAACTGTGCTGATCTCAATCGCGTTGTTATCTCTGGTAGCATGGGGGAAACTATACTTGAATTCAGCTGTGCTGAAGGCACTCTTGATCAACTTCTGTGGCGTACCCCTTGTATTGATCGTATTCTATTGGGCTACTATCTATGTCAGGATTTTCAAAACAAGTCTTAGTGCTTTTTTCACCTTCGTCGCCTTTTCGACCTTTGGGGTTTTTTTTATCTACCCCGCCATCCGTGTAGAGCTAATTAATTCGCTTTACTTCCGATTCAACATTGCTGGAACGACAGCGGTCATTATTATTCTTGCCTTTACACCATTGCTTGTGATAGTAGGTTATCTGTTACAATTCCTTACAAATAAGATTGTGAACTGGGGAATTGAGAAAAAGAAGAACCGAAAGCTAAGGTCGGTTCAAAAATAACAACGACGATGGGATGAGCGCATAAGCGGCATTTGGCAATCTGATTCCAGAATGATTGCTTCGCCCTACTGCTATGGTATTCTTGTACATTCGACTATCGTCTCGCATTAGCAATGTTTTGAGGACATGTTGACAGTAACCCGTGTGAAAAGCTCAAGAGTCCAAGGACTAAGCATGATAATAGATGCCGTAATGTCTTATTTGGCCTTCCTGATGCAAATCTCAGCCGTTGAATCTCGTAGCATTTCAAAATATTCGATGCGAGCCTATGAGCCTCCTCCAATCTTCGCCACATTAGTCATAAAAAGACTTCTCTTGCTACCTCTATGGCAATTGTAGATCTTTCAGTCTTCGCACAATTGGGTTGGTTCCTTCCCTTCTGGAGTGTTTGATCGTTAATCTGCAACATCTGGAGGACGCACGTCATCTGTCATTGAGTACTAACCGAGAATGCCAGTTCATGCCGTTTGTCTAAAAAACGCTCTTCCCATCGAGGCCTTTCTCCTTCCAATCTACATCGAACAGATCTAATATAGTGGGGGTTACGTTGATGATGTTCGGAACCATATCTTTTACCTCCTTATCGATGTTCCTGAGTAACAACACAGCATCCCGGTTATGCCCGCCAGATGCCACCTGATGGTCGCTTGCTTTTCCGTACAACTTCGAATAGAGTTCCCACCCCACAGCGTATCCCTCACTCAACTCAAAAAGAACGTCCGGGTACACACTTTCAGAGAACTTTCCGGCGTCAACATCCGCTCTCTCTTTCACAAATTTCATAAGTGGCCCTCCATCGGGTGATTTCAGTTCGGTTAGTGCAACAATTAGTGCTCGTTTCACTTCCTTATATTCCCTATCAGACATCGCTTCCCGATTGATTTCAACCCCTCCGTGGGGATATGATTTGATGCCCGCAAAGGTCGACAGGAATGCACGGCTTTGGGCTCGATCTATAGAGCCAGCTGACGAGTATAGAAACTTGCTGGTTTTGGTGAGCCGCCTATTCTTTACAACCATGCGAATCAGGATGTGATCGAGATTCAATTTGTTCGACACGTCTAAAACGCTTTTCCTGAGCGTGCTGAGGGCCTTCGCCCGATTGCCCTTCGAGACTACATAGTGGGATGCTCTCAAGAATTCATTGATGTTGACTGTTCGAACGGGCCTGGAATGGTGGCCGTGGTCGCTCAGCACAATCGTGCGCGCATTGGGATGAGCGTTAACAAACTCCCTCACGAAGCCGTCAATCGTTTTATAGTAATCGAGGATTATCTCTTTAAAGGGCGTGATACCCGGATATGTAGGGTCACGTTCGTCGAAGAATCGCCACAGCCTGTGTTGAATGATGTCCAACAGGTTGAAATATACGAAGAACAGATCCCAGCGTTCCTTCTGGGAGAGTGATAGCGCTATGCTCTTTTCCGCATCCAGCACCAATTTTCCGAGTTTTGCCCACTCGTCCAGATGTTTAATGCCTGGAAAACCGCCCCAAACGCTCTGAAGCGTACTAGGGATACCATACTTCGCCATCACCGACTCTGGACACGCAGCAAGGTCAATCTCTGAAGAGTACCAGTCCACTCTTCGTTCGAACGGCGAGATGCCGACCATAACACCGTTTACCTCCCATGGCGGGTACATTAGCTGAGGGAAAACGATGACGCAGCGATGGCCTTCGGCGCCCAGATAGTCCCAATACGTTCTTCCTCTCACGCGGTCAATGTTGAGCTTTGCCAAGCCGCTCAACTTCGGGTCAAAAACATCGTACGAGTATATCAAGCCGTGATTTCCAGGGCTCAAGCCGGTGTTAATACTTGCCCAAGCAGGGATGGTATCAACCGGAAAAACGCTCTTGGACACAAGCGTCGGACTTTCGGAAATGAGCTTAGAAAAGGTTGGAAGGCGAGCCCGGTTCTCCATCAGCACGTACGGGTCGAGTGAGTCGATGCCGATTATCAACAATTGGGTCATGGCAGCAGACTTCGCGTGAGAGCCAAAGCGCGGTCGCGCAATTCGTTTTTAGATTGGGTTCCATCCACCATCACTACATTGGCAGAGCACTTAGCGAGCAGGGTGAGGTTCTTTTGTTCAACTTGGTTTAGAAAGTCTACCGAGGGGATATCGTCCTTCCTCTGGAACGCCACTTCGGGAGGGACATGGATAAAAAACACAATCGATGGCCTTGGGAACAGCTTAAAGAGGGCGAAAAGGAGGCGGTTCACTGGTTGGTCCGACCTCGTGAGTCCAGCCATGACATCGTACACATAGCGATCGACGATGACGATGTCGTGGGTGAGACGAGACACAAAAAGCTGAGGGTAAACTCGTAAAAAATAGTCAAACCACGTCAAGTAACCAAAAAGGGGCAGCGTGTTATGCGCCTCCTCTACCTTCTTCGCTTCACCTTTCTTCAGCAAAGAGTTCTTAGTTCTTGAGGTGATTGGCCTAAAGAGCGCTGACTCGAACCCGCGCCAGCCGCACCACAAGTACTCACATGAATATCCGATGCTTTGCAAGGAGTCACGAAGAGATTCAGCGGCTGTCGTTTTGCCGGATCCATCGATCCCGACGAAGCATACAATCAGTTTTCGTTTCATTTATATAATGCGCACTCCGGTGTGGGAATGACCTAGTATGACAGTTTCGCATCGTACTATAAAACAAAATCCATAGATCGCTACGCGTGCCACATCTCGCGCCTGCACAGTCATCGTTCCGAAGCTTATCCTTATCGTTGACAAAGGGGATACACTGTGAATATGAACCTTAGAAGCTGTGGATCTTATCTGCTTATTTATGATCTTCTTAATGCCGTTCGTTGCTACAGCTATATTTATTTACGTGTTCGACCCTCTGCAGATTTCACAGTTAGGTTCATTGGCCTAAAAAAGTCGGCACTTTCATCCTGAAAGGACTACATGCTTGTTGCGCCGGAGCACGTGGGGTGGTCATAGAATGACTAACTACTCCGGATAATGCTCCTGCGCTCAAGCAGAAGGAAAAAAAGAGGCAAAGCGCATGCATCCCCACCTTTAAAGAAAATGAGCTGGTCAGAAGGCGCTTCAGTAATCATCCTGAGACAATCCATGACGGTTGCCACGTCGTGGGTATCGGAGGTATTGCCCCTTGTTACAGTCTTCCAGGCAGCTGCTTGCCACCCGCAGAGCTGTAGCTGTTGAATATTCAACTATGTTTAAGGAGTCCCGGCGATAGTAGCAGATATATAGTAATTGCCGTTTATCATTGAAGCTGGGATGCTGTCATATCTTTTTAACGTTGTTTAACACTTACCCCCTGTAATTTTTTTTTCAGTGGTTTCTAGAGTTCTTCGAAGTGATCGATTGTTTTTCTTGACAACTCCTAATCTTGCTGATGCATACAGCGTATTGCGTTTCTTTTTTGGTACACCCCTTTTCATTACTATCCCGGCACTCGAAAGAGCGTCGCTTTCTCCCCGATTAAAACCTCCAACCAAGATACAAAAGCGTATTCACCTACCGAGGAATACGAGAGTCTTTAATCAGTTGCGGGTTTCTTATTGTTGAGTCTGTGGGTTATCCCGTATAGACTCTCTTTACCGCACGCTGGATCCTAAACTCGGACGGAGGCACGTTGGGCTCACCGAATCTGAGGAAAAGACTGGGCGCAATTTTGGCCGATCTCATTAGCGAACAAATGTTCTTTGTTTGCAAAAAGAACGTTAAAAATCAGCAAGATTGTGTGTCTTTTTAAGCTGTGGAAGTGAAACGAACCGCCAAGCGCTTGCGCTTATATAGTGAGTAGTTCCTGGTAAATCGCCGACAGATTATTGGCGACGTTTTCCCACGCGTAGGGCAAGACAAGCTCCCTCGTGCACACTCGAATACTGCCTTCTTTCAGCGCTTTTATCTTTGCAGAAAAATCCGAAGCTTCGGCGAACAAAAGACCGTTCTTTTCACCAAAAACTCGAGGAAGGCCGCCAAACCTCGTTGAAACGACCGGAAGGTTGTGTGCCATCGCTTCCAAAACAGACAACGGCATGTCGATGGCACCTACAGTTGTGCTGGTAGGAAAAACATAGCAGTCTGCAAGACCATAAAACTCCTCGATTTTTTCGTTGTACCCATCTGTTACCATCACGCCGGCCTTGCGCAAATCTTGCTCGACATCTCGCTCCGCTTTGGTGGTAGATCGACCGACTACGATCACCTGAGTATCTGCCTCTTTCTGGATGCCTATCAAATGGTCGAGATTTCGCCATTTTCTAACTGAACCAACGTGTAAGACGACAAATTTGTCAGACGCTACCTCGTGTTGAGTCCTCAGCTTTTCCTTGTCGTCAAGAGAAGTCGGAGAGAACTTTTTGACATCCACGCCACTGTACACCAAGAATCTTACGTTACAGCGCAGTGCTCGGTAAGTCTGTTCGGCCTGATCGGATTGAACCAAAACTAGGTCAGTTCTTATGAGCGGAATAACCCCTCTCGCAAGCCGAGAGATTGCATAATAAAAACTGTACGACGGATTTTGAAACACACTTAGCGCGGAGAACATTACCGTCTTTGTTTCTTTTCCGAGGTATGCCTTCAATGCCCGAGTAAAAAAAAAGCTCTGAGGCGATGCGCCCGGAATATACTGGACGATGTCGGGAGCGAAACGCTTCACCTTTCTCCATTGGTCAACAGCGGACCATCGCGTCAAATCAAAAACCGTCACATCGTGATGTTTTGCCATAGTTCGCAGCAGATTGCGTGCCATAACCTTTCGCGCTTCGTCAGGCAGCGAAAAATGCCCGACCAGACAAATCTTCATCTAATGCACCTTTCGTAAACCTGTTCAGTCGCTTTTACGATCTGTCGGATATCGTATGCGCTGACGCTTCTTAACGCGGCTTTTTCAATTTGAGCCTTTTTCCCAGGATGAGTAAAGTAATAAAGAATGCGGTCCAAAAGCTCGGATTTATTGCTGACGAGTATTCCGTTCATTCCGTTTTGAATTATGCGCCTAACTGCTGGAAGGGAATATGCAATACAGAGAGTGCCTGACGCCATCGCTTCTAGTAAGACCAGTCCGAAACCTTCCATGCTGGACGGAAAGACGAGCGCGCTTGCTGCCTTATACAATTGGGCCAGCTTCTGTTCAGATAAAGGGCCGGTAAGAAGGACGGAAGCGTCAAGATTGTATTGCGCTATTAAATCCTCTAGGCGGCGCTTGTATCCGAAATCTTCACCAGCAACGATGAATCTGGTCTCAGGAAAAGACTCCAGGATTTGAGGCATGACCGCTATTACGTCTTGGATGCCCTTGTACTCTGCAAGTCTCCCCACGAATAGCAGGATCTTTCTGTCGCTACTAATTCCGTATTGAGATAGCAGATCTAAATCCGGTTTTTGGTCCGTGTACGCGTCCAACTCGATGCCATTGGGTATAATCGAGATCTTTCGCGCATCTCCCCCCCTTTCGGCGTACTCTCCTACTTGAGCTTCAGTTAACGCAATAAGCTGCGTCGAATTCTTAAGCAGATACTGCCCGAAGGTCCTTTCGTACAGTTTATAGAAGAGTTGTGCATCCGCGGGCAGACTGCTCGAAATTGCCAAATCGTGCGCTGTCAGTACAAAGGGCTTCTTGAACTTGTTGGCATAGTAACAGCTCGCCAAAGCTGCTGAGTGATTGTAGCCGTGTGCGTGTACTATATCAAAATCCATTGTTGTGCGTTTTAGATCCCTCCACATCTCCGGAATCCAGTTTAAGCTCCAATATCGGCACTTGAGATTGTACCTCTTCACCACGGTGTTCGCCCGAACCTCTTTTTTGGGAGGGTCAGCCTTCCTGTGGTGCGTCGTGATGAAGGGAGGGCGCAGAGAAAAAGAGCATACGTCATCTGTCGACATACTCGACGTTGTATAGACGGTAACGTCGTGCCCATCGAGAGCCAAGTATTTGGCTAGCTGATAAACGTGTTTCTGACCACCACCAAGTGCAGGATAATATCTCGTTACTACTTGCAATATCCTCATTGGGCCTTCATCTCGAAATCCCGAAACGGAACCATAACTAGCATATTATTGCGTAAGCTAATATGCATCGGTCCGTCTAAAACAACTACATGCCTCGGTGCTACCGGCCGGGTAATAAATACGTTTTTGAATCGTGGTCGATTTCAATTCCAGTCAAAACCCTCGACGCATCTTGTTCCCTTGCTCTTTATTCTTCTTCTGCCCTTCATCCACATAAGTTTTATTAAGTTGAAATAGACGCGGAAAAACATCTCGATTCGTCGAAACTTTGCAGAGGAAGGGCTTACAGACTTTGAGAGATAACCCTACCACCCTTGGTTCTGAGTATCGTTTGCCCGTGCGTTCACCTCTCCTTGTGTGCGCACCCAACAACACTATGCCCACTAGGCTCGCTTATACACACTGCGCGATCCGAGCTTACGTTAGTTGACAGGACTTCACGCGCGGATCTCGCACTAAGCGGCGAGATTGTCGATGTAAGATCTTAAGTCTACGGCAATACGTTGACGACTGTAGTATTTCTCGACAAACGCGCGACCTCTTTTACCCATAACGGCCATCCGCTCAGGGTCGCTTATTAACGCTAAGATCAAGCGGCTGATCGCTTCAGGTGAGTTTTCAGCAACGACACCGGCACCAGAACGTGCTGCGAAATTTTCGATTTCTCCTTTTCCGCTCCCGACAAACGGAAGTTCGCACGCACAATATTCATACAACTTTGTTGGCGCTGCATATCGGAGAACCGACAGGTCCTTAAGCGGCGCTAAACCCAGCAGCGACTCGCAATATTTTTCTACTAAATGCTCGCGAGTTAGAGAAGGGACGAACTCGACTACGTGTGAAAGTCGCTGCGTCTTAACTAACTCTTCGAGTGCAGGCTTGATGTCACCATCACCTACGATCAAGAGCTTCGTGCCTGAGCGCCTAAAGACAGTTTTCATAGCAATTATTACACTTGCCAGATCCTGCGCGTGCCCTACGTTCCCAGCATAGATGATCTGGTTCTTTTTTTGTATAGCAACCGGTCGGAAAAAATCCGTATCAACGCCGTTCGGCACAATTTTAATTTTCTCACCGTTTGTGTGATCGACAGACTGTAGCTCTTCTGCGAGCGCATGAGTGGTAACGCAAATAAGGTCGGCGCTTGCATAGCACATCTTTTCCAAACGCCGGCTTATGCGCACCTTCCTGCTATCACTCCTGACGAATCCCGTTGCAATAGCTGCGTTAACCCAGCTGTCGCGAACGTCAAGTATCCATCGTACGTTAAAAAGCTTCTTTGCAAGGAGGCCTGGAATAAACGTGAAGATTGGAGGCGCCGACGTTATTATCGTGCTATTCGCGTGATGGAAAAGAAGCCAAACAAAGGCGTTCGAGGGAAACAGCAAATAATACGCCATCCGACTCGCAAATGGCGGGTTATTGTTTTCCGGCTGCCACGTCCACAAGTTCAATACGCGTACGTGATCTTCAACACGCGCGATCAAACATTTCCACGTCCTCGAAAACGTGCCATGCGGAAAGCTCGGATGCGGAGCGAGCACCGTGACCGATAAATCCTGCGTTTGCAGGTAACGTGACATATCAGCTATTCTCGAGGCATTCCCAGAAGTATCTGGCGGGAAATGCTGAGTTATGATGATAAGTCGTTTGCCCTTACCCGTGCCCACCTAAATCACTCGTTTGCACTTTCGCGTCACTATCAGCCCATCTCCCAAGCAAGCGATAGGTGAAACCCGCGTTTTCCCATTGCTTCTGATCGAGGGCATTCCTCGTATCGATGATGTTTTTTTGTCGCATAAGGGGTCCGATGGCTTCAGGATCCAGATTCTTGAACGAATCGTGATCGGTAGCCAAAATAATGCAATCGCTGCCCGAGGCTGCATCTTTAAGAGTGTGCATCGGATATAAGCAGTCTTTAACGTACGGGTCATGTATTTTGACGTTCCATCCACGTTGTTTCGCTACCACAATGAGCATTAACGACGGAGACTCTCGACAGTCATTCACGTTCGCCTTATAAGCGGCCCCCAAGATGGTGATCGTGGGAAGCTGTGTACCAACGAGTTGTCCAACCACGTCGATTATATATCTTGGCATGGAGTCGTTTATCTCTCGTGCGAGCGCGACTAAGCGGGCGCTACTTGAAGTCTGACACAAAAACCACGGATCTACAGCAACACAGTGACCGCCGACGCCCGGGCCTGGACGCAAAATGTTTACTCGGGGATGTTTGTTAGCGAGCGCAATGGTTTCCCAAATATCCACTTCATTCTCATCTGCCTGCTTTGCTAGCTCATTAGCGAAGGCGATGTTTATATCCCTGTAAGCGTTCTCGATGATCTTACACAGTTCTGCCGTTCGTATCCTAGTAGAGTAGAGATCTCCTTTTACAAAACAAGAGTATACCGCTTTCGCTGCCGTTGCCGACCTTTCGTTCATTGCCCCAATAATTCGATCGCTGTGCACGATTTCGTGCAACAAGTTGGAGGGCATTGCCCGTTCTGGACAGTATGCATAATTGAAATCATTATTAGCTTTCAGCCCTGATTTTTCTAACTCAGGGATCAGACGAAGCTCAGACGTTCCTACCGGGATTGTTGATTCAACAATAACGAGATTACCTTTCCTCAAGAAAGGGCGAACCGTGCTTACCGCTGACTCAACCGCCCTTAGATCGGCACATTTGAGTTCCTGGTCGAGCGGTGTTGGCACCGCGATGATAAAAACATCCGATTCCTCAAGCTCCGTTGCAGCATGAAAAGCTTGTGACGTTTGCATTTGTTCAAGTAGTTTGCTGACGCCCCCCTCCTTTAAATGTGAAATGCCCTTGTTTACCGTGCGCACAACATTTTTGTTGATGTCAAACCCAGTAACACGATTCCCACATTGCGCGAGCAATAGCGCCGTTGGCAACCCAATAAAGCCGATTCCTAGCACGCAGATATCTCTCATAAGCCTCATCTAGATTTAGCACCTACCATCAATAAACTTTACCTTCGCACACCGTCGATTCTGAGTGGGTTTTTTTGCTTGCATTTGAACACCTTTCGATTACATCTATTCCAGGTGCCGCCTGACGAGAAAAAGACCGATTTTGACGCCGTCCATCACTTAAGACAACTTCGGTCGATCCGCGCGAGCGCGGTAGGTGATCGGGATTCCCGCGATGCGCAAGCCTTTTCTCACGCATTCCGCAAACACGTCAGCTTCGATTTCGAAGCCGCTTGCAGCGAGCTCGAAGCGCCGGATAGTATCGCCTCGATAACTCCAGAAACCCGTGCATACGTCGCTGATATGCACACCAAACAGCACCCGCGCGAGAAGCGAAGGAGGACGTTCCCCACAACGTTGAGTTAGGTCTTGGCCCCCGGCTTTATGGTACCGTTGAGTCGCGATCCGATCACGACGTCGTTGTTCTTAAGCAGGCGCGTCATCTCTATCGCCATTTCAATCGGATATGTATCGTCCCCATCAACCATAATCGCGTAGTCAGCGTTGATGAACTTAAATGCCTTTTGAATGGCCGATCCCTTTCCCTCGCGCTCTTCGAGTATGAGTTGGGCGCCCTTTTCGACGGCGATCTCCCTTGTGTTGTCGGCGGATCGCCCGTCGATCACGTACACGGCAGTTTTAAGCCCATTCTGCAAGAGGGCGGCAATAGGCACGTCGTCGATGACCTTGCCGATTGAGCTTCCCTCGTTTAACGTCGGAATGATGACAGCTATGGTTTTCAATCGCTTCGCCTGTTGTCGGATCTTGCGTCGCTGACTGTGGCACCGGTGATTCCCCTAGTTTGTGTTGCTCGTCGATTGCTCAGTTCAGTAGCGTCAAATTACGCAATCTGTTAGACGCCACTTTAAAGAGCGATTTCAATCATTTAAGCTATGCGGTTTTGCCGTTGCAAAGCGTATTGAATATTGAGTTAAAGAGACAATGTTGCCCGGAAATGTGACGAGTCGCCTGAATCTCAAGCCGGACGACTGATGCCCTGCTGTTCTGCTTACGGTGAACAAAATTGTTTCTCTGTATATAACTTTAGTAACTTTGAAGAGTAACATACCACCTAGTAAGCTTGATTGGCTTGGACAGTGTATCCTCATCTCGGCCCGTAACAACAGAGTTACCAAGCTACTCTATATGGGGGCTTGGGACCCGTGGAAGGTCAATGACAGGGCACTGCATCATCAATTGAATTTGCAATCCAAAATGCATTAGATATTACACAGCCCACCGCAGGCTCGCATGTGTTTTGCCTATTTTTCGAGCGAAAGAATAATACTAAAGGGATGGACCAATGGCTGTGTCCGACGATCAAGTGCGTCCGGGACAGCCGAAAGGCAAAGGTTAAATCGTCGCACATTTCTTACTTACTGAGTTGAACAGTGCGTAGCAGTTTTAGGTCAGGTAGAACAAATCGAGAACGAAATATGAGGCGGTGAGGGAGATTAGTCCACTTAGGATCATAGAGTACGTATTGTTACTGTGTTTAGTCGTTGGCTTCGGGTATCTGACCTATAGCACGTTTCAGTGGAGCCGCTTAGCTGGCTTCGTTATTCCGCTGATAGTTATGGTCCTTCTATTCATAGAAGATCGAAAACAAAGCGGGTATCGCTGCGTCTAAGTCGATAAGCATACGTCGATAAGCATTGCTGACATGACTCGTCTGCAGCCAGCAGCGTACTTTAAACGGGGACACCGTGACACCTTCCTCGCAAGAACGCAGAACTCAGCGCATTTATGCGCGTAGCCGACGTATTGAGAAAATGCGCGAGCACCGAAGAAAGAAGCGAGTGGGCTTTTTAAGACCGCAGCAGCGCGCGTTGGCGTCCCGACAGAGCACGCCATGTGTCTGACTGCTCCAAAAAAATAGAAAACGCTATATCCGATCAACTAACGTCTTTTCTTGCCGACAGGGACTTCGGCGATTGAGGTCATGGCCAATCAAAGCGATTTTGCTGTATGATCTTGTCGACGAACGCCATTCTTACCTTCTTCGCTTCCCGGAGCTGTAGCTCACTGCGGATGCCTGGCTCCGCGAACTCTCTGGCAAGCTCAGCGCGCGTTTTCAGCTCCAATTCACGAGCTTTGCTGTAGGGACATCGGAAAAGTCACGATTGTCCAGCTCAGCTGTGATATGCTCGAGCCTCGCGCTCAGGCGCTCGATGCGTGCTTGCCTCGTCATCCAGCAGGCCTCACGCAACACGTCGAGTTCGATCGCCTTCAGGTTTTCGATTTCCTCCTGGTGCTCAGCAAGCCAATTCACCACAGTCTGTCTATACACGCCGACCGTCTCAGCTATAACCGCAACTGATTTTCCCTGCGCCCGCAGTTTAATACACGTATAAACATGAGTTTCGTCTCTGTGTCCTTCGTGGTACGCTCCGCTCGCTGTCGGCACGGAAGTGGATCGCATCCTCGCGCCTCGGCGCTGTGGTAGACCTATAACCAACGACGGGGCCGGTGTTGCGTGGCGCAGCATCGTCCTTACCGGTGAACCCTCTTCTAAGGGCGTCCGACCAGGTGTTCTTCATGTACGTCTTTACCTCCTTGGAACAGTGGGCAAACACTCAGTTGTGCCGTGCGCGTTCTACCCGTTTCGTGCCCAACTTTGGCCCTTCTTATCTATACTACGTTTATTGGCCGACACACACCAAGCTTTCTTGTGCAGCGCGAAAGTAATCGTGCGTTCAGCCTTATCGCGTCATATACATCCGGGCACGACGTTCACGCCACGTCGCACATGTCATACGTCGTTGAGCCCTCAACAAATGACTGACAATCATCATTATTGCTATCAATTTATAAAAATAGTTAAATAACGAATGTTGTGCTTAAGCCGGCTCCTATAAAAAAAAGTAAAAAAAGCCGCGTTTAGGGTGCTCTGCTTACCAATGCTATGCCTACCCTGCGACTTTGCACAGCACGGTGATGTCCCGTTCGTCGCTGCGGGCTTCCTCAATGACGGTTGCCGTATCTGCGTATTCGGTATAGGCGCACGCGATCATGCTACACAGCGGACAACCGATTTGCTCGCAGACTTGCGGGGCCTCTTCCCTGACCGATTCGCACGTCCCTATATAGGCCGTATTGCGCAGCCGCACGCGCAGCTCCCCGTCGCCGTGCGAGACGTCCACCTTATCAGCGATTTCAAGGCCTTTTACCAGGGCATCCTGCAATCGTTCCGTAAGCGAATGGACGTGCCCTTCCCCGCGTTCCTGCCCGAGCTCCTGCGCGTCCGCCCCATCCGCCAGTGCTTGTGTCCAGTCGACCTTCAAATCCTCGACGGTGTGCTTAAAAAGGTGATAACCGAGGGGCTTGAGCAGCACACCCTCCTGTGCGGGATTGTAAAGGTCGATGAGAAACGCCCGGTCTTCCGCGAGGTGTACTTGTGAGGGCGTCTCATACTCCCTCCTGAGCGGTATGAACACCTTGACGTTCGTGCCGGTCATCGACGACGGCAAATATAAGCCCCTGTTCTTTATCCGAAGATCGCGCAGCAGGTCATCAACGACGATGACGCTGCTCAGGTTGAGGTCTTCAGCGACCTTCTGACTGATAAAACGCTCCGTGTTGAGGAACATCGTAACGGCTCCCACGAACAGCGCGCCGATGCCGACCATCAACAGGACGTTGGCAATGGGCGACACGTTGTACGACGGGTACGCGACGAGCGTTATCACCGCCCCGATCGCAAGGAGGACCGCGCCAGTGATCCTGAATTCCCACTTTCGCGCCAGGTTCTGGTTCCTGTGATAGCGCGTGTTCTCCGCTTCGAGCTCGTGAATGCGCTTCTGAAGGTGATATGAGGTAAGGTCGTCGGTCGTTTCCATGTCAGTCCTCCATACGACGTTGCACGAACGCCGGAGCGCGTATCCGAGTGAGCGCAACCGCTGTCCCGAGCACGATAACGCCCGACAGCGCCGCCGCCTGAACCGCTGTGAGCCACGACGCGTACGCGACAGCAATGCCGGGCACAAGCGCTGCGACTGCGATAATGGCAGCCATCACCGCGGGCATCCTATATATGCGGAGGCTCCCAATGCGGGGAAACGGCGCGATGATCGACGTGAGCAGCAGCATGCAGAGCGCCTGGTACACCACGACGACGGGGAGTTCCGCCTGCAGCCCTATGGCGCTCAGTTCGGCTATGACCAGTACATAGAAGCCGAAGCTTGGTGTATGCCACCGCTTGACGTACACCACTGCAAAAGCGACGAGCGCCGCTGCTGCAGCCAACGCCCCGAGGGTGAGGTGCGCGAGGTTGAGGACGACGAGCGCACACACTGAAAAGAAGAGGAGGACGTCGGCAGGGTGTGCACGCGCCGCTTTGAGGCGCTGCGTGACGTCGCTCAGTGCCATTATGCTATCCGCGCCTCCTGTAGTGCGGGCTGCAGCGTTTCATCGGTGTTCGCCTCTATAACCTTCACGTTGGGGATGTGCTCAAGCTTGCGCACCCGTCTCAGGTGCGCGTCGTAGGCCGCGTAGACCTCCTCAAGCGAGAGGAGCGGATCCGCGAACTGTTCGAACATCTTTGAAAAGAGGGCGACCACGCACACGCGCGACCCGCGGCTTGTCGCAAGGCGGATACCCTCGGTAAGGGGGCTGAAGTCGTTTTCGAGGTCAGAAACGATTACGACGGTCGATTGACCCTGTGCGCGCTTGAGTGAGGCGGCTATCGCGCGAAATGCCGGAGCGCGCTTCAGGCTGTGCAGGTACCCCTCACTGCGGGCGTACATATAGGAGATGACGTGTCGGAAGTGTCTGATGTCCTCGTCGCTCTCTTCGGTCGCTGCGAAGTGCCGCTTAACGTGCACCACATCGGCTCCCGTAACCTCAAGCTTTGCGCGCGGGGGGCGCATTGGAACGCTCGGCTCAATTTCGTTGAGCGAGCGGACGACGCTCGACGCGTGCCGCAGTGACAGGTCGGCCCCAAGGCTCGTGGCAACCCCCTGATCGTCATAGGTAATAAGGCCGATCCGGTTTCCCCGGGCGATCGCTGACTTGACGACGTGGCTTGCAACGTTGACTGCAAAATCGAGCTCTGTGGCACCAGGAGGGCCACGGGCCATCGTCCCGCCCTGGTCGATGATGAGACTGACGCTCGCGCCTCCGCCCGTGGCCTCGTCTAAGTCCGCGAAGAACTCCTTTGTCATTAACTGGCTCAACCTCGCCGACGCCTTCCAGTCAATGCGCTTGAGCGGGTCGCCTGGGACATACGCGCGAATGTGCGAAACATCGATGCCGCTGCCGGTGCGGCGCATGCGGTACAGCGACTGAACCGAAGCGCTCGTCACGCCGGGCGCCCCCCCTGGTCCGCCAGCTCCACCTTCGACACTTACAGCGTAGGGGGCCTGCTCAATCACGCTGGGGGCAGCAATGAGCTCAAGCGTGTGCGTAAACAAACCGTTCGTTACGGTGAGGGTTGCCCGGTCGATCCGTGCGCTCTGCCTGCGCTCCATCAACAGCGTGTACCGCAACGTGGCCGTTTGTCCTGCCGCCAGCGCGAGGTCGGCGCTATTGGATCCGTCCACGAGCTCAGCCCCGCGGGGCACTACATCGGTAAAACGCCCCTCGACGGGCGTCGCTGAAGAGACAGCAAGGTCGATGGTGACGGTTCCGCCCCGTCGCACCATTGTCTTGTCTGCTGTTCGCCGCACGTCAAGGTTAAGTGCCGCGATCGCCGCCTTAAACGCGAGAAAGCGCCAGACGACATAGAGCGCGAACGCAAAGCCCGCTCCTGCGTAAAACCATACATCGAGGAGCGCGCCGAGCGCGATAAAGAGCGCGGCAAGCGCAAAGAGGAGGTGCGTCAAACGGGTGATCTTCATGATTCTATGATTCTATGATTCTAGGATTCTAACTTTTAAGGCGCTTAACGCGAGGGCCGCGCTTCCATTAAGATAGTAGCAATCACCTCATCGGTCGTGACGCCTTCGATTTCCGACTCAGGGGAGAGGAGAATTCGATGATTGAGCACGTCGTGGGCGATCGCCTTGACGTCGTCGGGTATGACATAATCCCTGCCGCGTATCGCCGCGCGAACCCTCGACATGCCGAGCAGCGCGATCGATGCACGGGGGCTTGCAGCAAGCATAAGGTCCTTATGATCGCGAGTGCTGACAACGATGTCCCTGATGTACTCGAGCACCTTCTCATCAACGTAGACGTTCCTGACCACGCCGATCATGCGCAGGATCGCTTCCCGGTCGGTGACCTGGTTCACCGGGGTCGCCTCTCCCATTTTCACGTTCATGATCTGGAGTTCCTCGTCAGCGCTCGGGTAATCGAGCGTCATCCTCACATAGAAACGGTCCAGTTGCACCTCTGGAAGGGGAAAGGTGCCCTCAAGGTTCACCATCGTTTGCGTCGCTAACACCATAAAGGGCCGCTCGAGCGGAAACGTCGTGCCCTCAATCGTGACGTTGTGCTCTTCCATTGCCTCGAGAAGGGCGGACTGCGTGCGCGGCGTCGCACGGTTGAGCTCGTCGACCATGACGATATTGGCGAAGATGCCGCCCTTGCGCACGTAGAACTCGCCGGTCTTCTGGTCGAACACAAAGCTTCCGGTGATGTCAACGGGGAGCAGATCGGACGTAAACTGCTGCCGGTTGAAGGAGCAGCCCAGCGACTGCGCGAACAGTTTTGTTATCGTCGTCTTGGCAATGCCCGGGTTCCCCTCAAGAAGGATGTGCCCCTCAGCGAGGAGACACGAAAAGAGCATCTCGATGAGCTCATCTTTTCCCACTATCACGCGATGAAGCTCGTCCTTAATGCGTTGCGCCGTGTCGGCAACCATGTCGATGCCGAGCGGTCTCGGAAAGTCGTTCGCGTCACTCTCAATTGCCACGTCGTCTCCTCCGCTTCTGCTGGAGTTGTTTCAAGAACCCTTTTAAACGCGCCCGGCGCCATTCGGGGTGAGTTTTTACGATATCGGTAATCACGGCCTCTTCGTTCACCGGCACATCGTCTGGCACCGCGTTCGTATCCTTCCTGCGCCACCGCGCGAGTGCGCTCGCGTTGATGCCGATAACAAAGGCCGCGCTAAAAAGAACGACTACCGTGTATTTTATTGTATCGTCTGCGTTGATGCGGTCGTAAAGGAGGCTCCACACAGGCGGTGCCGCGCGGTGCGCCTCGTCGAACACGATCGGAACGGCCTTGTCGCCCCCGGTGAGATTTGCAAGGGTGCTCGTCAAGAGCAGCTGGTTGTCCGCCTGATCGAGCATCCCGTTGATGAACACGCTTGGGTCAGAAAGTAGGATGATGCGTCCGTTGCCGTAGTCAAGCGTGGCAAGAACTGGGCGCGCGCCGGCGGTTGCCTTAATCGTCGTACCGCTGCCCGCAGGAGTCGACAGGTAGCTCGTCGGCGCGCTTCGGGCGAGAACTGTGACGTTACCGCTTGACGTGTCAAGGACTGTCCCATAGTTGAAGTACAGCTCGTGCACGCCCGTGGTTAGACCCAATGCGGCTACGTCCGTGACGAGCGGGTGCGCCGCATCAGCCCCCTTGCTCACGTTATCAGCAAGGAGTGAACCGTTGAAGCGTGCGCCCGACACCCCGAGCCCACTGAGCACGGCATTGCCGTTGCCAAAATCGTTGGCGAGCACGAGAATCCCGCCGTTTTTGACGAAGGACTGAAGCGTGCTCGCGTCACTTCCAGTGAACTCCACCGAGCTGTTCGGATTGAGCATGAAGAGGACACCGTCGCCCGAGCTTCCAATCTCACTAAGCGCGAAGACGGGGCGCGCCGTGTAACCGTCACGGGAGATGAGCGCTTTTGCGTCTGAGGCGCCGTTCCACGCCGTGTTGTACGTGCTGAAGTCCTCATTGGTCGTATTGAGAAGCGGCACGCTGATAAGGAGCGCGACGACGACGATGGCTGCGACGAACACATAGCTCAGCTTCATGTGCGCTCACCTGCGTCGCTGATTTGGCTGCGAAGGGACGCAAAGGCGCTTAAAGCGGCTTCGCGCTGCGGCTCCGTGAGCGCCCGGTCACCGAAGTTAGCGAGTTCGTACGCCATGGTCAACTTGCGCAGTGCGAGGCCTGCGTCCCCGTCACGGAGGGCTGCTGTGACTGCCCAGGTCTTCTCCCAGTGCGTCATATGCGCTGCAATGCGGACGCTCTCGACGACCGCAAGCGACGTCACGGCCGCGTCAAACAACGC
The DNA here is from genome assembly GCA_964355295.1 of uncultured Methanomicrobia archaeon. Taxonomy (GTDB): domain Archaea; phylum Halobacteriota; class Bog-38; order Methanoflorentales; family Methanoflorentaceae; genus Methanoflorens. The sequence continues at coordinate 3,111 of CAYHCZ010000012.1, read as the reverse complement.
TTTCGTAGCGTACTCGTCATCAGCACGCGAAAACGCTTCACGGGCCTCATCGAGAACCTCGTCCCAGTCACTGACCCGTTGCGGCGCTTCTGATACGTGTGTGACGGGAACAGGCACAACGATTGGTCGTGCCTCCTTCGCCATTGGTTGGATGGGTGCGACCAGCTCTTCCTTTACAGCGGGCGCCCTTCGGAAGTAGCCGCCACGGTACAGGAAGATGAGAAGGAAACCGACGAGCAAAAGCCCTGCGATGATCCCGATCAGGGCGGTCAAATCAGCGGGCACGCGCGCGGTGGCGCTTGCCGCGGACACAAGCGGTTGGCCGCTTGGATCAAAGACTGTGTAGACGGTGACGCCGCCTGAAAGAGCTGATACGTAAAACGGCAGGGACGGGACAGAAAATGAATAGCTGCCGTTCTGATCGGTTAAAGCGCTCGCAACGTCTTTGCCACCGAGGCTCAACACCACCGTGCCGTTGGCAACGGGGCCTCTCGCTGTGGTGAGTGTTCCCCGTGCCTGCACGTTGCTACCGAGAGCGATGCTAGGAGACAGAAAGCTCAGCGTGTTGTTTACCGGCGACGCTGCAACGGTGAAGTTGACCGGCGTACTTGTTGCGGGCTTATAGGGCTCATCAGCGGGCGTGTATCGAGCAGACACAACGTGCGCGCCTGTCGAGAGGGTGAGGATAGAAAGCTTATACGCGTACGACCCGTTCGCGGTCGCGCGCACCGTTGCCATAGTGCGGTTATCGATGCGCAAATCCACCGTGCTGTTCGACAAGCCCGTTTGTTCGTCCTTAAGAGCGCCCGCGAGCACAAGTGTGTCGCCGAACGTTGCGTTGTTTGCGCTCTTAGTGAGGGTCAGGGTCGGGGTCACGAAGACCACCCCCGTGACATTAGCGACCGTGCTGTTAACCTGCGCGGTGTATGCGTTCAGCAGCGCCGTGGCGTTCCCATATGGAGCAAGGTCGAGCCCATTTTGAATTGCAGTGCTGTAGATATCGTCGTTCTGCCCGTTGATGGTTTCCCTAAGCCCTATAAGGGTGTTGCCGAGCGCCCTCATCTCGAGTGCGTTGTCGATAGAGGCGTTGTCGCGCGGAGCTGAAGCGAGGAGTGCGGATTCACTCGCGTTAATTGCGTTTAATCGTTGCGCATCGGCGATGAGAAGCGTGAAAGAGCTCTGTGACGCGTGCATGCCATCAATGGCCGGGCTCTGCTGCCCGCCGTTAGCTGATGCGGTAATACGGCTGATCGTGCTGTTGTAGTCGGCAAGCAACACGTTGGCATTGGAGAAGTTACCCTTGGTGACGTTCGCGATGATGCCATTTGCATCGGCGGCGAGCGACGCAAAGAGTGGTAGCTGAGCAGGAAAGTCAAACTCGCCGCTCAGGACAGGATTCAGTTCTGTGTGTGAAGGGAGACTCTGCGCTGACGCGCACCCCGTCGCAAGTAGCAAAACGGTTGAGAGAACGCATACAACCTGAGCTAGTCTGAAACCGCGCATATGTCACCTGATGAGCGAGCAGAGATCGCCCCTGATCTAGCGATTAGTATCTGCTACGCAGTATAAAAACGCTGCTTTAGAAGCACGGCCGGACGTAGCAAAAAGCAGCGGGAACGTTGAAAGGCGTGCACACGTGAACGCTGCAACGACGACCCGCATAGCCACCTGAGTCGTGTATCGACGTGTCAACCGCCTGCACCTAAATGTGTGAGGGCTTGCCAGGATCCGAAGGAGAAAGTGAAGCTGTATTTTATGTTGCGAAAAAGCCCTATCGACTTTTGTGGCAGGTCGTCCACGAGTCCGATGTCGACTTGGCTACTCGCCTTCACGGTAGTACGCTCACGGTTCTTTGATAGACGATGATCGCAAACACGATGACGCAGATCACAACGAATAACGTGATGTTCTTGCGCCAGGCAACGTGGAGGAGTGGTGGCTTGGTCAGTTCGACGAGCACAAGGAATTCAATGATAAGCAGCACCAGAAAGACGTCAAGCGCATAGACGTTTAACAACGTCAGAACAGAGATGGTGACGAACGTCAGGACTAACAACTCGTAGACAAATCGCTGCGTTTCAGTTATGAGCATGGCATCTGATGTGAAAGTTGAATGGTAAACACCGCTGGATTTCAGGTTCAGAAACACTGATTTCAAAAGGCGCCACGAGCGTCAACTGGACGTTTACCCACCCAACGGTAGGCTTTAGTGTTATTCTGTTTTTAAACTTATAAACCTTTATTTGCTGCATTATCTCTTCAACTTCGCACGCACGTTTGTTGGATGAATCTAATAATACAGAACCTAACTGCTGAACACAATGTATGGGGCTGTGCTGTCTTTAAGCAGTATTTCTTCTCTTAGCACGGAATCAGATAGACGCGTGAATGAACATCGAAGAAATTGTATTGATTTTTCGACCGCAAATACGGGCCAAAAAGGCAAGAAAATGAAAAAGAGACTAGCGGCAGTTGTAGCGCCCCTATATCTCAACAAACAGAATATGAGAGAGAGTGGCGCACTGACCCCCTGTATTCAAAAATACGCGAGTATCGGAGTGGAAACAAGTTAGCGGGGTGAGTGGTCATCGCGGTCGCGAACAACGCGCATACGCCAAACCAGCGATGCGACTGGTCTTTCTGCTCCAACAAAATAGAAAACGTTATATCAGATCTGCTTGCTGTATATTCATATTCTCCCTAAGAGGACGGTTGAGGATTGGCCAGCATAAACTCTATTTCAGAAAAAAAAATAAGAATTCGCACTGAGAGGGTCCCCGACGGTGCGATGCGGTACATGTGCCCTGTTTGTCTCGCAGAGGGGTCCGCACCTGCGTCAGTTAAGCACGACGTCGACTGCCCCTATCTCAAACGGACGAGATGATCGTTAGATGGTCAACGTGCGTTAATAATTAACAAAAAGTGCGCGAGAATTCAACGATTGTGTCTCGATTGCAGCAGCGACGGCCTGAAACCTGGCGATGAGCGCTTGGTTCAACGGCCTGTTGATGATAAAGATCCTTGGAATTGACCACGACTGATGGGAACTAACTTGTGAGGGGCAATTCACCTCACGTAAGCATCACCGGTCACGCCCTTACTTCCCGTTTA
>CAYHCZ010000011.1:0-26851 GCA_964355295.1 uncultured Methanomicrobia archaeon | reverse complement strand
ATGAGCCAAAACGGTTCGTTGCGGTCCCGCCAAAAGTCGTCGTCGAATCGGACGGTGCCGAAGAGCGATTCGAGTCGCTGCACGACAAGCTCACCTTTGCTCGCAGTCGTCATGGTGGTCAGCGCTCCATGGAGCTGATGCTATAAATTACTGCTACACGACAACGAGCGGTATGTATGAGTTCGCCTCTTCCGTTGCTCTTTGCGCCTTTTCACGACTACTCACCCCGCGCACCGGTCTACCTCCTGTCGTGTAAGAGGTCGGGGTAGTAGTGATAGAAGACGTTCTCAAACGGGTTGTAAGGCGGCTCGAGGTAAACGTCATAGGTCACCAGGCAGAGCGCGTGTATCGCCGATTGCTGCGCCACTTGCATGCTGTACTCAGGAGCGCCGCTGAAGGTGAGATCGGACTTGAAGACGTCGAGTTCTGCCATAAGCTCGGGATAATACGGGAATGAGACTATGTGCTTTTCGATGAGCATGCTGAGCTTCTCGTACATCGCCGCGAGCTGCTTCTGAGTTAGTTTGACTCGTTCTACGTACACGCCTTTGGACTCTACGGCACTCAACAAGGCCTCGTCAAAGCCGTCGAAAGCCCGGACGGCGGCGTTGTTAAACGTAACCGAGGTCCTAAACACGTGGGAGATCTGCTCGTCGACGGGCTCTGCGGGAAAGCGCTCAAAGCGAACGACGGTTTTGTCGGTCCGGTCGTAGACCACAAGCGTGCTCAAGTCGTCGAGGCGAGCGGGAACCCACCCTATGGAGAAGTAGCGGTCCAGTAACGGTCGCGCCTCAACAGCGGGGACCACGCATTCGTTGGCCGCGGGAAACAACGTCCCGTGTAGCTGGTTGAGCGCCTGTGTCGTAGCGTCGACTTGGTCGTCGTGCGGGGCGTTGGGGAAGTTGAGCAGCTCCTGAACGTAGTCATTCACCCACGCATACCTACCGCGGTCAGGGGAAGGCAGATACACGTTTCCCGATTGCCACACGGGCACGCAGTTGCGCGCTCGAAGCTCCTTTGCGCCTTTGGCGGTGATCGGGATCAGTCCCGGGACCTGGCGTTTAAGGTGTGAGGCAAGCGCGGTACCGAGCTGCTGCGCTTCGACGAGCTTTGCCACCGCGTCCGGCCATGTCGCTGAAAGATCTCGTATGGCCTGGACGGTCTCGTCGAAGTCATATCGGGCGCGCACTTGATCTAACAGGTAAAAATCGGCACCCTTGCGCCCCCAGACCTGCCCGACCACGTAGTCGGACGTGGCGCTCTTGGTCTGTGCCGTATCCCACGACTGGATGATCGTGTCCATGGCAGGGGTCGCTTCCGGGTCATAGTAGTGGATCCACCCCTCCTTGAACACGGCGTCGCTATCCTGCTGAAACGCGCAGCAGAACTCCTGAGCAAACCACCAGTCGCCGATGGCTGCCCGCTCCTGCGCAAGGTACTCAGAAGGGATGCGCGGGCATTGGTCGGCCGTCACCTTGACCTTCGTCCAGTGCGGCTCGTGTTCCCACGCGTGCCAGAAAAAACCCTGCTTGCCGCGGGGCGTGCTTAAGAGGATAAGCTGCCCTTGTGAGACGGCGAGCATGGGCCGTACCGAGCGGTAGAGATCCTCAGAGACCTGCGCGGCCTCGTCGATGAGCACGAGCGCAGGGGTGTAGCCGCGTATGGTGGCATCTTTAGCGGGAAGCGCGATAATCCGGCTCCCGTTGTTAAGTTCGAGCGTGATGGCAGAGTCGCCGCGGGCGTCGAGTGGTCTGCCAAGCTCACGATAAAAATCGATTACCTTACGTAAAAGCTCTCCTGACTGCCGCTGGGACGGGGAGAGAATAAGGATAAGGACTTTCGGATTGAGGAGCGCGTAATGAAGTGCGAGTAGAGCAACGATGGTCGACTTTCCCGACTGCCGCGAGCAGTTGAGGATGACGTGCTTGTTGTGGGACGTGAGCAGGTCGCGCTGCCAGGGGTCTGGTTCAATATTGAGCTGCTGAGCAAAAGTGACCGGGTCTGTCGGAATTTCAACTTCGTCTTTGGCCTCTTCCGTAGCGTCATGTGAGCAACGCCGTTCCAGTCGTTTAATTCTCGACGGGTGTTTACTCATTGACGTGCTCTTCAAGCGTGGCGATCCGCCGCTCGTGGTCGGTGATTTCGATCACCCGCAGGCCGATTTCCACGGCTCGCAATTTAATCCTCAGCTTCGTCTCAAGCCCCAGTAAGGAAACATCGGCGTCGCGCGTTTCGGCGACGACCTCGCTGAGAAGGTCGCGTAGGTCTGTAGCAGTTTCAACTTGAGCCTCGGTTAGACGTTTGTCCAACCCCTTTTTCGTCCAACTCTCCGAACGTCGCTTACGTTTGTACGCCTTGTCGTACTCGCGACGTTGTGTTTCGTCTTTATAGGGCATTTGTGCATGTCACCTTCTTATTCCATCTGTAGCTTGAGCCATGCGCTAGGTTGGATATAACCGCAAAATTAGGTTCGCCAGCTAATATGAAAAGGGAGATTTTTGGCTTCCTTTCCTCAGAGTCGTAAACAGGTTTATTCATGAATCACACATGGGTGAGTGACCTAGTAGATCTACTCTAAAATTCCAAAAATACTGATGGAGTTTAATTGCCATTTAAATTGATTAAAATGTTTTAAATGAACGCAGGAGAGCTTGCAGGAGAGCTACAGTCGCAACACAACATAGGGAGCCGCGCAAGAAACTCGAACCGCACTAAAACGGCGATAAGTACAAGGACGCTCCGGAAGTGGGCGGGTCAGGGGCTTATCTCCCGCACGTGGATCCGCGACGGTAAGAAGGGCCGCCCGCGGAGCGAGTTTCCCGAAAGGGCCGTAGCAGAGGCCGCCGCGTTGTGGGCCATCAAAAAAACGAAACTCCTCAGAGGGTATCCGCCGACGCAGGAGGAGTTTAACCGCTTTGTGGATCAGGTTGGATTAGTGTACTCTACCTACAATACTGGTGCACGGTTGGCACTACACGATGTAGAGACGAAAAAAGGCTTTGAGTCCCTCTTCGTCCCGTTTGATGATGCAACGGTCAATGCGAGTCCGGTGCTTGACAAGTTACTGGTTGCCAAGGTCGTCACAATTCTCGAAAAGGCGAAACGGGGGTGGCCACTGCGGCAGGAAGCAAAGGTAATCTTCACGTGGCGTTTGGATTCCGTTCCTCAACGTCACTTGATTATGGGAGAGGAGGTCATTGGGATAAAGCCGACGTTTACCCGCAGACGCATACACCTTGAAAAAGCGGATCAAAATCACCTAATTTATTACCTTCTTCCGTGTGACTGGTGGCCTTCTGGAAAAACCATGCTTACGATCAGTAACGGAGATATCGTTATTGCCCATCCGCATCCGGTTTTGGAACTGCTCGAGCCATCTGATAAGCAAAAACGTTGAAACATGGCTCACAACTTAATGCAACCGATCTCTAAGACGGAGCGACTCAACGTTCTTTGCTTTGCAATCTATCAAGGAACTCTTTCTGGCCTTTCTGCGAATACGCTCATTTTTTCTGTTTCTTGTTCCTGCAGCTCGCTTTAGACAGCGCAATTACTGCAGATCTTGTGAAAAGTGACGTTGCGACAAAGACCTGGGTAATTCAGCTAATAGAAAAAGGAGATAGCTTAACACCCAATTACTTTCGGCATGTGACCTAACGCCTCTCGAGATCCACGTTAGCGAAGAAGGACATAACCAATAAGTCGTATTCAAGATCGGGAGCCTTGACGATTTGGTCACCGCGTTAGGGCTGGCATGCTGGTACGAAGAGCGTTATAAAGCGGTTATGTTTTGGTGACAAGTGGCCGTCTTGGGGCGAGTGCGCGAATAGCTGTTAATCATAGCGTGACTACTTAGCGATATTCTAGGTAGCCCCTAAAAAGTCTTTAAAAAAAGCTAACCTCATTTGTGCTCCCAGCTTCGCATTCCCTCTGCTATGTAGGATCCTATACTCTTCTTTTCGAATGACCTCTTCTAACCGGCCATCAACCTCACCTAAATCAATCTTGAAGAGCTTGCGCGTATCTATTCCGTTGTCGTAAAACACTATTTGATCACGATCAGATTCTGTCAAAAGCCTTCGAAAACCGTGGTTTGGTAACGGGTGCATCCTATACTCCCTGTGCTGGTCTTTGTTTCCAGATGGTTTAGACCACCAAAAAAACGACACGCAAGCAGGCCTCCCCATTGGCCACAGACAGAAAACAGGTTTAGTTGACCCTGTCCTTCGTGCCGTCATCTCGGCCCATTCCCATTCCCGCACTTTCTCAACAGCAGCTATCCACGCAACAACCATTGAGTTCAGCAGACCCGATCTTTCTTTGTTGTTTTTGCCGGGAAAGAGGCCGAGGGCGTGGAATTCGTCGCCGACGAACTTAACTCCTATGTCTTCGGGAGGGGCTATTTGACTGCTTAGCAGAGGTCCTGTAACTTGCGGGAGGGTGTAGATAGCAAAAGGACGCTCATATATTGTCATCGCGGCGCGCTTGATGTCTTTCATCATCTTGTTGTTCACTTGGAAGCCGAAATTGTGGCGCACCCACCAGACCGCAGCGGCTTCTTCTAGCGCTGTCCTGGACCAGTCCGACGCCCGCCCACGACCAACTGGCTCCACCCGCGTAGGTTCTGGAATAACCTTTGCTTTAAAGGCCCACCTTTTGAGGGCGCTTTTTGGTATGTTGCCGGTTCCGAGCTGCCTAAGCTTACTCACTAATTCATCGATGTGCATTTGCACCCCACTCCATCTTATTACGAGACAGCTTTTTTGGTCTTGGACGCTACAATAAATCCAATATTGGGAACATATAAGTTTGCCTTATTGAAGTATTGGGGGTTATAACGCACGTAAAGCGGCTGCCTGTCTTCGGCGCTGCACGCCCCAACCAATGTCTCAGGCCTTATATATCAACAGTGCGAAGTATCCAAGAAACAAACCTCACGGCAGGTCACGTAAACTATGCACGAGCAAGCACAGTTCCTTCCCACAAATGCTTCAACTTCCCAGACGTTCCAGAGCCTTAAATGGGCGTTCTACGAACACCTCTCAAAGAAACGACTCGCAGACAAAGGCTCCGTGCGCTCGTACATTGCGGTCAGCACATGGCTACGGGAGAGGGAACTCAATGGGGGCGACAAATACACAGCACACATCGAAGCACTCGACGAGGCCATCCAAGACTACGAGGCAGTTCAAGCGAAAGGACACTTCCAGGAGGGGTTTAAGCGCCTCTTAAAGCGGTGGAGGTCCGAAGGAGGGGCAATCGAAAGGGCTGCCGGAGGGGAACCCCTGCTCACCCCACCAGTGCGGGTATTGCTTGAATGGAAACAGGACGGCCTCAACCTCGTCTCGTTGTTTTCAGGCGCGTTCGGCCTCGACCTCGGCTTTATGTCGGCAGGTTTCAGCCCCCGGGTCGCACTCGACATAGACGGACAGTCGGAGGCCACCCTGCGAGAGAATATGCCAGGGCTGCCATTCATTAGGCAGGACATCGACCTCGTACCGTCTCACGCGATACTCAGGGAGGCGGGACTCGACGTCGGCGAGGCCGATGTGGTCACCGGTGGCCCCCCGTGCCAGCCGTTCTCGACCGCTGGGAGGCGCCAGTCGCTCAAAGACCCCCGGGCGTCCCCCGTGCGGGAGTTTGTCAGGTTCATTAAAGAGGCAAAGCCGAAGTGCTTCGTAATGGAGGAGGTCGAAGGGCTGCTGTCTGCTAGGGTCATGCACGTACCTATTGCTGAGCGCGAGGGGCGGTCACTCCGCGCAGACGAGTTGCCAGGATCGGCGTTCAGCACTGTCCTCACGATGCTGGGGAGCACGGGCTACAAGTTCGCCTACGGGATCCTGAACGCGGCTGATTTTGGCGCTCCGCAAGAGCGCCGCCGGCTCATTATCGTTGGATCAAAGGACTCAATACCAGGGCTACCTAGAAAGACGCATTCGCACAAGCCACAGCGGACCATCGATGGCATAGTCTCGCCGTGGAACACGTTCTGGGAGGCCACTGTTGACCTCCAAGGAGGTCACATGGAATACACGAACCTCGCTCCAAGCAGTTTGGACTACCTCACACTCGTCCCACCGGGCGGCAACTGGAGGCAGCTACCAGAAGACGCAGTAAGGGACGCGATGGCTGGGGCGTACCACTCTGGAGGGGGTAAGATGGGGTACTACCGCAGGCTCACGTGGGACACCCCCTCACCGACCGTCGTCACGACCCCCGTCCAGAAGGGGACGATGCTCTGCCACCCAGAAGAGCTCAGGCCCATAAGCGTCGAGGAGTATAAAAGAGTACAGGGGTTCCCTGACGACTGGAAGATCCCGGGGACTACATCAGCAAAATACAAGCTCATCGGAAACGCCGTCCCGGTATACTTATCGCACGCAATAGCGCAGGGGCTGGCTCAGCTCATGGGGGCTTGGTAGTGCCTGAGGAGCTCGAGCAGCTACACAGGATGCTGGCGTTCGTGCTGGAAAACGACGCAGGGCTGTCAGAGAACAAAGCGAGGTCTCTGTCGTCTTATTTTGGCAGCATTAAAGACTTCTTAAACTCAGTCCCGGGAGACTACGAGGAGATCCGGGGGATAGGTAAGAGCCGCCCCCTTAGGTTCAAAGAGGGGGAGATCGAGAAAGTCTTGGACGCCAAGGCGCGGGGGGTGGTCGACCCGACGCAGACCGTGTCACAAAACTACCTCGCTGCAATCAGTAGGAACTTCACGAGGAAACAGCTCAAGAAAATACGCTCCGTTACGCTTGATGCCCTCATGCCGAACCCATTCCTCATCACGTCCTTAAACATGTTTACACCCGACGAAGTCGTGCGGCTTAACGTCTATATGACAGTCACGAGGTCGATAGTCACCTCTATGGGCTTCTTTGTCGAAGACCTCATGGCGTCGAGCTCCGCAAGTGCGACGAAGTGCCCGCGTGGCTCAGGCTGGGATCTCATCAAAATCGATGCCGACGGCACAAAACACTGGATACAGGCAAAGAGCGGCCCGAACGATATGGACAAAGACCAAGTAGCCGACGTCTGGGCAAAGAGGATCGTTGAAAAGATAGAACAGGGCCAGTCGGCCTACATCGGTATTACGTACGGAAAGAGGACTAATGTGACCGTGACGCTCCCGATACTGAAGCAGTGGCTCCCTGACTGGGAGATGCATACACTGATAGGCCGTGAGTTGTGGGACTTCCTCGCTGACGACCCAGAATACCATACGGTATTATTCGACGCCCTCCGAAGGGCGGCCCAACAAGTCCTCGGCGATTCATGTATATGCGACGAGATCGAGCAGTGCATAGAGAGAGTCAGGGCAGAGTTCATCGGTCGGTACGGCGACGGTGAGCAGGGCGTCATGAACTACATTGCAGAGATATTCTAGATTTTACTCTTGACACAGGCCACCATGACGACCGCGCACGACTTCTATCTCGCTGAAGCGACTAAAAGGCGTGCGGTGTTGCAGGGGCTGCTGTTAACGTGGGGGTCGCATCACTACCGGGAGCTACCGTGGAGGCGGGGGCGTACCCCTTACCGAATCCTACTCGCTGAGGTCGTCCTCCGGAGGACTACTGCGACGGCCGCGAGCAAGGTCTATGGACAGCTACTCTACGATTACCCTGATATCGATTCCCTTTCGCGAGCCGCTGAAGATGACCTCAGGTCGGCGCTGTCGGCGGTCGGCTACCAGAACCAGCGGGCACAGATACTCAAAGCCATCGCGGTGTTTATACTGGGAGAATTCCACGGTGAGATCCCGGACAACACGCAAGACCTCCTGCGAATACCCAACGTCGGCCCGTATACGGCAGCGGCAGTCCTATCCCTCGGGTATGGGATCCCTGCTGCTATGGTAGACTCTAATGTCCTGCGGATAGTTGGTAGGGTGTTCGTTCATTCGTTGTCCAACAAGCCACGCTTCAAAGAGGTGGAAGGGATTTGTGAAACCCTATTACCCAAGGACCGCCACGAATCGTTTAACCTCGCTTTGCTCGACCTAGGGGGCATTGTGTGCAAGTACGACAGGCCAAGGCACGAAGTGTGTCCTATTTCAAGTGTCTGCGACCATTACGAGGACGATAAGGGCGGTATTAGTTCGGACTAAGTCGACCCCCCCTTATCCTATCTGAGCTTCTCAGACACAATCCCCATAGGCGAGATGCTTTCCAGATTCGCAGCCTAGAGACAGTAGGATTAAGTGTGAGTGTACATACAGTCTCTTGTTTCAGACTTGATACGGGGTGAGACAACGGACTACCTGAACTGGAACGACCGTATCGCTGCCCATTTCTTCAACGAGGACATGGCTGGACGAGAGGTCTTGTTATACGTCACCAGAGAGGTCATTGAAGCCATAGGCGTGGGGGACGATGCAGGCCTCCAAGACTTCGTCGAGGCAGTGAAAGAAGGGCCTCGCAACTCATCGCCCGGCAACGTATGCGAAAAAGCCCTTGACTTGTATTGGTCGTTTCGCGTTAACCGCCAAGGGTACCCTCCGTACGTCGCGTACCTCGCCCTCTTTACATACGCCGGGACGATCGAGATCGAGGGATACTTTGAAGACAAGGCCTACTACCCCAGGCTCTACAAAACGCTCGGGGAGCCGATCGCCACCGGTTCATATCCCAGTTTTAGCCACATGCACTCTCTGTGGGAAGACCTAGAGCGGTGGTCTAAGGAAGACAAGGGTGAGCAACTAGGGCGGTTCACGTTTAGGAGGCGTGGTGGGTGGGTGCATGTCGATATCCCCCGGTCGCAGCTCGTCCTCTCTGACGAGGAGCGGGCGCACCTTCCCCTAATCTTCTACGAAGCCTCGCTCGACCCTGTTGACCCGCCTTCTGACCTAGCCCTTATAGTTGCTTTACGGTATTATGGGCAGAAACTGCTGAGTGCACGCACTATGAAACTGGTAGAACCCTACAACGTCGGTAGCCGTGAGTTATTGGCAGCCTTACTCGATTTCATGCTCGAAGAGTTAGCGAACTGGGACGGCACTGAGCCTGAATGGCCAGGAGGTTCCCCATTGACCGGGCAGCCCCCATCGGCGCCGCGCGAGGCGGCTGTCTCGATGCGTATCTGCATCGAGAACATAGACAAGTTCTTGCGGACGGTCGACTGCCGTCTGCGTATCAAGACAAACCGACAGATCCCCGAGGGCGGCCTCTTCCTGGATTACAACGGGTCGACCTATACGTGCGCTGAGTCGCGTGAGCCGGGCTGGACGACTCGAGTAAAAAAAGAGGACACTTTTCCGTCCACATATTTTGACGCGTCAGGGCTTGACTGGACCAAAGGGGCAACCTTCGAAGACCACGAGAACAACTGGGTCGTGAGGTTTAAGGGTGAACCTGTGCGGCTTTTTATGCAAAGCCCGCTAGAGTCTATCACAGGCTGGATCGAGCACAGTCAGCTCGCCTACCATAATAGGTTTTTCGTCGCCTGTAATAGGGACTGGCTCCGCGAAGTCGAAACCTGGGGGGAGACCTGTGGCACGTTCCATAGGGTAGACGTGTCAGACTTGCCTACAGCCTGGGCGCTCCTGGAGGGACAAGACGCCACCAAGTCCTGTCCAGGGGTCGACGTACTGACCCTCCCCCGGGAGTTCCACCTGTACTTGCAGGGCGGGGTGAGTACAGGAAAGCGCAACGAGTACTTGTATTTCGCCCCGCCGACCATAATCATCACTGGAGGTAGGGGCGACGAAGAGGTCGTAGTCAATGGGTTAGCACTCGAACCAGAAATTGCGGGGACGTGCTGTTGGCATCTGTGGCCTGGGGCTGACACGAACACGAGGCTCGAGATCAAAGCAAGAGACAAAGAAAGTAAAAAAGTGCTCAAGAGGAGGTTTATAAGGTTAATTGAGCCCTTCATATCGGCACAGCTCGAGACCACCCGCGTGGTCGACAAGTTCGGCCAGATCCTATCGGTAGGTGACACGTTAGATAAAGCGCCTTACGTAAGCGGCGCCGTGGCCTACGGGATATACCAAGAGGAGCCTTACGTAATAGCAGAACCGCCTACTGAGTTCTACCAGCCCCCTAAAAAGAGACAGATGGAGGTACCTGCTGAAGTTTCGACCGGGCCTCAAGAGAGACAGATAGAGGGATATGCTGAAGTGTTGTCTCGCAACATCGGCAAGAGCGTGTCTATACACTTAAAAAGCACGCCTGGTTCCTACCATCAGGTGGTCTTAGGAACGGTCGCAAGCTATGATGCAGAGAGCATATGGCTCACCGAGGCAGAGCTATGTGAAAAACAAATGCGAGAGGTTCTCGGAACTATAGAGCTACGCACCGATGGCGTGACAGAAATTTCCGATTTAGATTATGAATTTAACGAATTTCTCAAGTGGGAAAAGAAGGGAGTGTCGAATGGATCCCACGGGACTACAGTGAAAAGACCTGTTGTAGTGTGGGGCGGGCCACAGGGGACACAGAAGAAAAGGCCTATCAAAAAGAGGGCTAGGGTTGTAAAAGCCAAAAAAATAATTTACGTAGGAAACGAATCCATAAGGCATTCCATATCTGCCGTGCTAACTCCGTTTATGAAAGGGATCGACAAGGTCTTGATAAAGGCTCGAGGGGAGGACATTTCGCGGGCGGTTACCGTGGCACTTATTGTGCAGAGGGATATAACAGTCGACGTAAAGGGTATATCCATCTCCACTGAGCGTCTCCGCACCAAGACCGATAACGCAGACGTCTCGGCGATCGAAATAACTCTGGAAAAGCAGCCCTTTGTGCAAGGCAAGGCGAAGTGGCGACGATCAAAGAAGCGATTTGTGAAAGGCAAGGCGACGGCGTTGAAGGCGTTCCCACAAAGAGAATTCTGGGGGCTCTGGAATACGTAGGCGGGGGTAGTAAAAGGTGTCTGAGCAACTCCTACACGCGCTTAGTACGGTCGGCACGATGCGCCTCGATAACTTTTATAACGCGTTTAGAGTCTTATGCCCAATGCCGACTGCCCAAGAGGGTGACGACATAACGAATGCCAGGCGCCGGATAATCCGTTTTTTGGGTTCTCTCGGACACTGCGAGTTTGACTTCGAAAAGCAACGTGTTTACGTTTGTCGGTCTACCTTAGTGTCTTTACCCGGTCATGGCCTTACAAGGGCGGTTTTGACCGGTGCCCGAACGCCAGCCTTGGTCAACACTATGCGCACTTATGTCAACGACAACGAGGACGAAGTCTCGATGTCTGAGACTCTACAAGCGGTGCACAGCTCGTTCCACAGCCACGGCGTCGCCCCGGATCTCGAACTCCCGATGTCTATCGTGTACGGGTCTAGTGAAGTCGACACGCTCGAGCGGCTTGCGGAAACCGCTGGCGTAAGCCCAAGGCTGGGAACACCTGCCGCCTGGTCCCTAGTCACGTTCAGCGCCCCCCTTGTCGAAATAAAGGACTCGCTGAACGTCGAGCGTTTTAGAGACTTAAGGGGGCGCTGGACTCGGCGAGTGTTTAGCCCTGGGGCGCTGAAGTTTAGCAGGGCGCCGGACAAACTCCCGAGCACGGCCCTCATAGAGTACACGAACCCGCGCAACAACCAGAAGCGCCACGTCCTCAAGGAAGGAGACCGTGCAGCTGTCGTAGCTGACCCGGACTGGGGAAGGTACCTCGCCCTCGCTGAGGACGAACTGCAGATCCTCTTCTACGAAGACAGAAGCGAACTGCTGGTAGTCCCGGCGAACGTCCCGTTGCCGCGCCTGCTCGCTCGCGCAGCCACCCTGTGTTCGGGATTCGCGCCACGCCAGGAGCCTCTAGCGCACGCTTCGGACGTAGGCTTACCCGGAGACACCTATGTCGAAGTGTACCGAGACGTCCCATACGAAATCGCACGCCGTCTTGCTGAAAAGGTCTCGCAATCCTTGACCCGACTCGATGAGCAGCACTTGGAGGTCGCAAATTGAAAGGCCCTGTTGGTTGCTTCGAGTCATAAAAACGGAGCGTGTCCCATTATGTCAAGACCGCTTTTAGCACGAGCTTTCCCTCGGTCGAGTAGGAAAGGGCACAGATGTTAAACAAGCCCAGGGTACCGGCAAGACGCGGGGCGAATATATCATCATGACTCGAATGCACACCACGAGACCAACCACATCGGCAACTAGACTCTTGTCGAGTGGGGCCAGAATATAAGGCACCGCTAAGTGAGATAGGTCGGCAAATTGAGCGTGCAGGAAACAACACTTTTATCGTAGCCAAAAACGGCATGATAAGCTGTCCGCACTATAAGTATACGGCGGAATAGCAAGCGGGGGAGTGTCGGTGGAGTACGAAGCGTGGAACGACGGCCTGGCGGCCTATTTCTTTAACGAAGAGATGGCCGGGCGGGAGGTTCTGCTGTACGTCACCGGCGAGTTGATAGAGAGTATTGGCGCCTCTGACGGTGCCGGCGTCGAAGACTTCGTAGAGGCTGTGATCCGAGGGCCCACTCACTCCGTTTGGGTGGACACCGTGTGCGAAAAAGCCGCCCTCCTTTGCAAGCACCAAAGAATAATGCCGCGTCATTACCCCCCATACCTCGCGTATCTCGCGCTGTTCGTCTATGCTGCCACGATTAGCGGCGACTTCGAGCCGAACGAATATTACCCAAAGTTGTGCGAGATCCTCGGCGAACCGGTGCGACACGGTAGCTATCCAGGCTTTTACAAGATGGTACAAGTGTGGGACGCGCTCGAAGGCTGGACGAGGGAGCAGAAGGAAGAGCTCGGGAGGTTCACGCGGCGGAGGCGGGGCGGGTACGCCCACGTGGGCATACCGTGGTCGCAGCTCGTCCTATCTGAGGAGGAACGCGCACACCTTCCTGAGGTCTTTTACAGCGCACCACTCGACCCGGCCGACCCGCCCCCTGACGAAGTGCTCAGGAAGGCGCTGCTCGACAAGGGCAAAAAACTGCTCACCGCGCGCACGATGAGGCTGTTACAGTCTCAAGACACAGAGTCAAAGGAGCTGCTCGACGCCCTCCTAGACTTCGTTCTCGAAGAGCTGTCGGATTGGGACTGTGCCGTGCCGGACACGGTAGGTGTTCCAGGGAAGACCTCCGCACCAAAGACAGTGGTCGGTCTCTATATCTGTCTGGAGGGGTTAGACACGTTCTTGCACACCGTGAAGCCTTACTTGCGTATCAAGACGAACCTCCAGATACCCGGAGATGGGCTCCTCCTCCAGTATGATGGATCTCCCTATATGTGCCTTGAAGCAGAGCCTGGGTGGACAACAAGGCTGAAGGACAGCGCGTTGAGCCCACCCACGTACTTCGACGCGTCGAGGCTGGACTGGATGCACGGCGCTATGCTCATAGACGCAGAGGCAAACTGGGAGGCTAGGCTCAAAGGGGCAGCGGTTCGGCTCTTCACTCAAAGGCCTTTTGGGGGGATCCATGGCTGGATCGAGTGTAGCGAGTTGCCGCGCCGTGGTGAGTTCCTAGTGGCTTGCCACGAAGATTGTCTAGAGGTAGTCGCAGCGTGGGGCGGTGCCTGCAAGCGACTCGAGGAGGTCGACATAACAGGCCTCCCGAACCAATGGACACTTTTCGAGGGAGAAGGCGCCACCGCTTCCTGCCAGGGCGTCGACTCACTGACCCTCCCGACACAGGTGCACATGTACTTGGAAGGCGGGATTAAAACAGGTAAGGGGAACGAGTACCTTCGCTTTGCACCCCCGGCCATACTCGTCGCCGGGGCCGCAGGCGGTGAACGCGTGGCCGTCGACGGCCGAGTGCTCATATCGCAAGACGACGAGGCTTCGTGCTGGACGCTTCCCCCAGACGTGCTGAGAGGGACAGCACTCGAAATCCAGCTCCTCGACGAGGAAAACGAAGTCCCACTCAGGAAGCGGTCTATAAGGCTCGCTGACCCATCCCTTTCCCCTGGACTGGACGAAACACTCAAGCTCGACAAGTTCGGCCAAGTCCTCCCCAATGGTGAAGCAGACAAGTTATCGTCGTCCGTGAGAGGCGCTATCGTCCACGGCACTTGGGAACGAGAGGCCCCCGCAATGCAAGAAACCCTCCCTTTGTTCTTATCTCACCGCATACTCCTTGTCGGTAGCAGGCCGGGAGAAGTAGCCGACTGGCCGAGAGAGGGCTTACCTGTCGGTTGGCGCCCCGTATGGGCGCTGGCCAAGAAGGGCAAAGACCAGTGGGAGGTGCACTATTGTGGGCCTAAGGGCCTTGAGCCACCTCTAGGTAAGTCTGGCCCGGAGAGAACGAAGAGAGAGATAAAAAGATGGAAAGAGTCGGTCTGGGTGAACCGGAAGAGGAACCGAAAGCCGACCATTAAACAGCTGACGCGTCTCTGGCAGGAGTTTGAGGAGGTCGCGCGAGGTGTCTGAGTCGCTCCTGTATGCAATGAGCACACTAGGGCCGATGAGCTTGAGCCGCTTTTACACCCTATATGACGCTTGTTTCCCTCACCACGAAGCCCACGACGAGGAGGTGAGCCCGACAAAGGCGCGAAACCAGCTCGTCCGCTTCTTGGGCTCTCTAGGTCACTGCGAGTTTGACTTCGAAGCACGCAACGTGTTCACTTGCCCCCCATCCCTCGTCTCACTACCTGGCAGCGGCCTCCCAAAAGCCGTCCTGACAGGAGCACGGACGCCTTCCTTGATAGGCGCCTTGCGGGCGGCCGTAAAAGGGTCCAACGGTGCTGTCTCTTTGTCCGAGTCAGCGCAAAATTTCCACAGCCCATTCCTCGGCCAAAACTACGCCCCCCGGCTCGAGCTACCCCACTCCATTGTATTTGAGGCGACGGAACTCAACGAGTTAGAGGGCCTCGCCAAGACCGCTACTATACACAGCAAGCTGGGCGTCCCTGCGGCTTGGTTGCTTGCCACGTTCAGCGCTGGGCTCCCTGCCGTCGAAGAGAACCTCAGCTTCGATCCGTTCAGGAACCTTAACTGGCGGCCTAGGTATGCCTTCGACCCCGAGACGTTAAGTTTCCCGCGAGTGATCGGAGATATCCCAGACGAGGCGCTCGTCGCGTACGAGAGCCCGATCAACCACCAATTACGACACATCATCAGGTACAAAGACCAAGAAGCCGTTATCGACCGTGACTGGGGGCGTTACCACATGCTCGTCGAAAACGGGCGGAGAGTCCTTTTCTATGAGAGGAGGCAGCAACACTTTGTCGTACCCTCGCGAGTCCCACTGCCCCGCCTCCTCGCCCGTGCCGCAACGTTGTGTTCGGGGTTCGCGCCGCTACAGGGGCGAATTTCCGGGAGCACGGGGGGGCGGCTGCCGCTAGGCACCCCCGTAGACGTCTACCGTGCGGTTCCCTACGCCGTTGCGAGCCAAGTGGCCGAAAAACTGTCACACGAACGCCTGACTGTGCTCGACGCAAAAAACCTGGAGGTCGTCAATTGAGAGACCCTATCGAATGCTTTAACAACATCAAACTAAACCTGACGCTCTACGTCAAGACCGCTTTTGGCACTCGTTTCCCGTCTATTGAGGAGGAGAGGGCAGAGATGCTCGACACGCCCGGCGTGCTGTGCCAAGAACCGTGGGTGGAGCCGCTGCCCATCTTCAAGAGCTCAGGCAAGAAGACTGCAGACCTGACAGAAGGTGACCTGCCCGGTCTCGACCCGCAGCAGATCGAGGAGTTCAAGTCACTCGTCTCCCGCGGGCTGGTCGGTGATTACGAGCTCTACGAGCACCAAGCCGAGATGCTCCGAAAGGCGCTAGAGGGGAAGAACTGCGTCGTCACTGCGGGGACAGGCTCAGGAAAAACAGAGGCGTTCCTATTGCCCCTGTTTGCCTACCTAGTAAAAGAATCATCTTCGTGGAAATCGTTAGGGGCCGGCGAGCGGGAGCGAGACCACCGCTGGTGGGCGCGAACTGACGGACAGAGGGCCGAGACACTAGAGGAGTACCCCCCAGTGTCGCAACGGACGCCCGGCGGCCGCCCGGCAGCGATCCGAGCGATGATAATCTACCCAATGAACGCCCTCGTTGAAGACCAGCTCACCCGCCTGCGCAGGGCACTGGACTCAGAAGGGAGCGGCGGGGCTCGAACCTGGTTCGATGAGCAGAGGGGGGGGAATAGGTTCTATTTCGGCCGTTATAACGGCAACACCCCCGTACCGGGCCCCAGATACAACAAAACTGGCACCCCCAATAAACCAAAGACCAGGGACTTGGCCTCACAGCTTGCTCAAATGGACGAGACAGCCGAAGCCGCCAGACAACACGCCATGGTGACCGGGGACTTAGACACAACATACTTTTTCCCTAGACTTGACGGCGCAGAGATGTACTCACGGTGGGACATGCAGGACTCGCCCCCCGACATCCTGATCACAAATTTCTCGATGCTCAGCATAATGCTCATGCGCTCGGTCGAGGCAAGCATATTCGATAAGACAAGGGACTGGCTGAACGGGGGGGAAGACCGGACGTTCCACCTTATTATTGACGAGCTGCACAGCTACCGGGGCACAGCAGGCGCAGAAATCGCGTATTTACTGCGGCTCGTGCTAGACCGTCTCGGACTGTACCCGGGTCACCCACAGCTTAGGATACTCGGGTCGAGTGCGTCGCTGGATCCTAGTGACGAAAGGAGTATCGAATTCGTCCAGACGTTTTTTGGCTTGGATGCTGACGATTTCGAAATAATACGCGGTGAGCAAGAGCTTTTTGGGTCTATCGGCGCTACTGACAAGCTCGATCCCCAGCCTTTCGTTGAGTTGTGTGACGCCGCACCGGACTTTTCCGACGACCTCTGCGAGCGCGTGAGTAGGAGCCTAGGTTATCACGGCGAGGCGAAGGGAAAAGCTGCACTCAAAGCGCAAATGGAGTCCCAAGAGTTGTCGCTCGGCCCAAAGATCATTCAGGCCTGCAAACAAGGGGAGGGCACAGTTGCCCTGTCGGTCGGAGAGGTGGCTGACCGGCTCTTTGGCGTACCGCGACCCTCGCAGGGCGGTTTTGACGGGCAGTGGCGGAAACGGGCGATCAGGGGGCTCTTTATCGCCCGAAGCCTGTGTGATGAAGCTGAGGGAACGCAGGAAGCGGCTGTCGCGCGCGACGGACGCAGGAAGCTCCCGCAGTTCCGTTTCCACTGGTTTTTCCGTAACATAGAAGGCTTATGGGCGTCAGTGAAACCGCTCCGCGGTAGTCGAGACGAGAGGCCGATAGGGGAACTATATGGTTTTCCAAGAGTCACCAGCGGTGACGGCGAAAACCGCATCCTTGAAGTCCTCTATTGTGAGCAGTGTGGCGACGTATTCCTCGGCGGGGCCAGACTGTCCCTGCCAGAAGACCAACTCGAGATGCTTACGATGGAGCCCAGACTCGAAGGCTTGCCAGACCAAAAGTCGACCCTCCTCATCGAGAAGCGGAGCTACAACGAGTACGCGGTTTTTTGGCCGAGTGGCGGCTCGGAACTGTACGAAGGAGTGGTTAAGGGGTGGAAACAGCCCATTTTCAGGGGCGGCCCGAGGTCAAAGGCCGCTTGGGTTCCTCGTAGCCTCCACGTCAAGTCGGGCCTCGTAACAAGGTCAGACGGCGACCAAGACTTCCGTCAGCAGCCGAGCGATTGGGTCGACGGATACCTTTTCAAACTCAATGAGACTGGAAGAAGCGACGATCTTGGGACGGTTCCAGCCCTACCGTCTGTGTGCCCGTCCTGCGGCACCGACTATAGCAGTAGAACGAGGCTGAACAAATCTCCGTTACGGGGGTTCAGGACAGGCTTCGCAAAGATGAGCCAAGTCCTGACTAAGGAGTTGTTCTACCAGCTGCCGGATCCGGGTGCAGAGAAGGCCGCAAGGAAGCTAGTCGTCTTCTCAGACAGTAGGGAAGACGCTGCACAAATATCGTCCGGCGTTGAGCGGAACAACTACTCCGACCTCTTCCGGGAAGCGCTTGTCAAGGAGCTTCACATGGCCGCGCTCGGTGCACCGCAGCTCCTGGAGGACCTCGAGGCATACGCGGAAAGTAATGGATCACTCGAAGAGGTTAGGAGGTCTGACCTCTCGTGCCAGCTTTCGAGAGAGTATTGGGACAATTACAGAGACCACGTAGACGAGGTTCTTGAGGACATGGAAACGGTGAGCGAGGGGTTGCCGGACAAGTCACAAGTGAAGAAAGGCCATTACGCGCATTTAGAGCAGCACATAGGGGAAGCCAAAGACCGGCTGCAGAGCATCACGGCTATGGCCACCGATCGTACTGTTCCGGTCGATGTGCTCGTCAGCCGGTCTCGAAGCCGCGAGCTCGACTGTGGCAGGCTCATAAGGCGGCTATTGGCCACGGGCACAAACCCGGCTGGAAATGACTTGGAGTTCCAAAAACCAGAATGGGGGGGCCGTCACTACCGTTGGACTGAACTGTATGACTTTGGCGCCCTCTGCTGGAACGCGGCCTTGCCAGACGTCGCTGACTCAGCGAAAGATGACGTCCGCAGAGAAATAAGAAAGAAGGTGTGTGATGTCTTTTTCACCCGTCTTTACTACAGTTTTGAGTCTTCGGGATTAGGGTACATAAAACTGAGGCTTAACGATGGGAGGCTCACTGAGTTGGCCGGTCGTGCTGGAGTCTCGAGCGCCCTTTTCCGAGAGGTCTGCGACTCCACCTTGCGCATCCTAGGCGACCTATACAGGCACGAAGCCTCAGACTTCACGCACGACGACTGGGTGGACTACGCCGATGTAAAAGCGAGGCTCCGGAAGTATATTGCCGCGGTCGTGTGGGTCGCTGGCGAAGATGCCGAGGAGGATCTGTTAGGCAACGCCGTATTAAGGGCCCTCGAAGAGGCGGGCCATAAAGGTATTATCATCGAGACCATGGCCCTCGACGTGTTGGCGGCCCTGCCAGGCGATCCGGTCTGGACGTGCCCTCGCTGCCGCCGCCGCCATTTGCACCGATCTGCCGGAGTCTGCACCAACTGTAACGAGAACCTCAACGAAGATCCAGACAGTGTGTGTGAGGCGCTCTGGGGGGGCAACTATTACTCGTTGCCGGCGGCCACAACGCGAGCTCCGCTGCGGCTCCACTGTGAAGAGTTGACCGGCCAGACCGACGACCAAGCAAAGCGTCAGCGGGAGTTTCGGGGGGTGTTCCTGGATGCGGGTCACGAAGATCGACAAACGTTAAGACTCGTCGACGAGATCGACGTTTTGAGCGTAACGACTACAATGGAGGTCGGCGTCGACATCGGGGATCTGCAGGCAGTTATGCTGGCGAATATGCCCCCTATGCGTTTCAACTACCAGCAGCGGGCAGGCCGTGCGGGCCGGCGCGGCCAAGCGTTCGCGGTCGCCCTGACCCTATGTCGCGGTGGGCGCAGTCACGACGACTACTACTACGATAACCCATCTAGCATTACGAGCGAACCGCCCCCACCTCCTTTCATAAGTATCGCAGAGCAGATTAAGCAACGAATTATCGTTAAAGAGTGCCTGCGACGGGCGTTTACAGCCGTCGGTGTCACGCAGTGGGATAGCCCTAAAAAAACAGACACGCATGGGGAGTTCGGCGTAGCCAAAGGGTTCGAAGATGCCAACAGAGGCTGGTCCACAGTCCGTCCAGGGATTGTTGCGTGGCTTGACGGGACATCTTCAGCTGACGAGCGGCAAGCAGTGATTAAAGCGGTCATCGGAACGGCTGACGAGCAGACGGTCACGGACTGGCTTAAATTCTTAAGCGAAGACTTGCCAGCGCGTATCGACGCCAACGTAGAGTCACAAGAACTCATCGAAGATGGGCTTGCAGAACGCCTCGCTGAAGGCGGCCTACTCCCGATGTACGGCATGCCGACGCGGACGCGCTCCCTCTACCACTCCCTGGGGGCAGAGAAGGCACTAACGATCGAACGCGATCTCGAGCTAGCGGTGACGGAGTTCGCGCCTGGCTCGCAGAAGACGAAAGATAAAGCGGTCTATACGTCAATTGGCTTCACCGCACCCCTCAGGAAGCGTGGCAACGCCTGGAGACCTGTCGATCCAAACCCACTCCCACCCGCTCGGTGGGTCGAATATTGTACACGGTGCAACTTCTTGGACGTCTTTGACGAGGAGACTGACCCACAACGATGCAAGAAGTGTAAGGAGCCACGCGGGAGCAACTTTAGGTCTTACGGGGTGGTCATACCTCCCGCTTTCAGGACAGACCTTGCACCTGGCAAAAACAGTAAAGAAGGCGACGAACTGTTCTTTGGGTCACCCGTATCGGTAGCCCAGAGCACCAGCTCAGCCTCTCACGTCCCTGAGGGGGGGAACTACCACAGGGACTTCGTTAGTGGCGGCCTCGTGTGGAAGCTCAACGACAACGCCGGGAAGCTCTTCCACGGAGCCATAGGGGCAACTCATTCCGCTTTTAAGGGCGGCAAGGGCCACGGCCTCCTCCACAACCAGTGGATCTCACTCGACTATAAATACTGTTTTGACAAGAACTATGTTCAAGCTCCTGATGTCGCAATAGCCTCGAGGAAGAGCACAGACGTGCTATGTTTCAGGCCGAGGGCGTTACAGCGTGGCCTGCGTCTGGACGTCCTTGGGTCACGACCGACGAAGGGCTGTTTAGAAATGGTAGAGGTCAGGCCTGTCAACGCTGGCGTCAAGGCAGCGGTCTACTCGGCAGCGTTCTTATTGCAGGCATCGGTGGCCGAAGAGCTCGACATAGACCCCGATGAGATCGAGATATGCAAGATCCAACGCTCGAACATCGGTGACACTTATGTAGGCGAAATAACCCTCGGCGACCGCCTCGCAAACGGCTCGGGGTTCGTCAAGTGGATCTGCGATAATTGGGACGATGTGCTGCAGGACATCCTGCACCCCGAAAGGTCCAGCAAGAAGAGGTCGTTCGCTAAAGAGCTGGTAGTTGACCAGCACCCCGAAAGCCACGCTAACACGTGTGCTACTGCCTGCTATTCGTGCCTAAAGACTTACCGTAACATGCACTACCATGGTCTCCTCGACTGGCGACTCGGGCTCTCGTACTTGCGCATACTCCAAGACCCCAGTTACCGCTGCGGCCTTGACGCTGGCGAGTTCAAACGCTACGCGGAGCTTAAGGACTGGAAGCCGCTTGCTAAAAGTGCACGCGACAGTTTTATTTCTCTGTTCCCGAGGTACGAGGCACGCGACTGGGCTGGGCTATACGGCTTCGAAGCTAACGGCGAAAAAGTCTTCATCACACACCCCCTGTGGGACTTCGAAGAGCCTAGCGGCATCCTCGCTGAAGCTATTAGCGATGCCTCGGTAAGCGCAGAGAGGCGCCACAAGATAGACACTTTCGACCTCCTCCGCAGGCCGAGCTGGTGCCACTGCATGCTTTCGGGGGGGCTTTAGGTGACGAGAAGCCTCCCCTCGGCGCTCCCTGTCACGCCCCTAAGTACGATAAGCCCGAGCAGCTTCACTGCGCTTAAGGACTGTAACCTGCGGGGTGTGTGGGGTTCAAACCGGGTGGAGCCCCTCCTGCCCATATCTCCCGCCGCCCACTTGGGGAGGGTCATCCACAGGATCCTCGAGAGCGCAGGCCGGGGCGAGATGGCCGGGGAGCTTTTTGAAGATCGGTGGTCAGAGTTCGTCGCACAAGAAGAATCAAAGATGCGCGAGGCCTGGTTCGAGCGACACCTCGTCCCGCTCCGAGACCACACTAGACTTTATGACCTCAAAAAAGAGCAGTGCAGGGCCTCGGCCGAGCGGGCCTGTGACTTGCTAGCAACCCGTCCCCGGGACTACCACGGCGGGCGATCCAAGCACGAGGTAAAGCTCCAGACCCCTGACTGCAGGATCGTGGGTAGGGCTGACGCTATCGTGCAAGAGGACGGGCGGACGACCATAGTAGACTTTAAGAGCGGTAGTCTTTTGAAGCACGACGATACGGAAGAGCACGGGGCGCGCGACGATTACGTACAGCAGCTGAAATTGTACGCTGCGCTTTACCACGCTGAGCTGGGGGAGCTGCCAGACGCCCTGAGGATTGTCGGATTGGACGGGCAGTCTATAGAAGTCCCGTTCAACCTAGAAGAGTGCCGACAATTGTTGGGAGAAGCCCGGACTATGTTGAGCCGCATAAACTGCATAATACGCGAGGTATCCGCAAGTTACGGTGCCGCTGTAGAACGCCTCGCCTCACCCTCGCCAAACAATTGTCGCATGTGTTTATTCAGGCCGTGCTGCGCTGCGTATTGGAAATTGCATGACCACAGGGACGATAGGTGGCCGCACGACGTTCGAGGTTCCCTGCGGGGGGTGGAGGAATACGGGGACGGGCAACTCTTCGTGGAGGTGGCCGTTGGAACTGTGCCACTAAGACTAGGTATCCGTGGACTTGACCGGGACAGGCACAAGGAGCTCTATGGCACGGAAGGGGAGATACTCGTTTTTGGGCTCGTGCGAGACAAGAGCGAATCGAACTTTAAGGAGGGGCCCCTTACTACGTTTTATGTGCCGTCGGTATCCTCAAAGGCCTAGATCAAGAAATAAACAGCACAGAACCTTTTTACGCCTTGATAAAAATATCATATTCTTAATATACAGATTTAAGCATGCACACAAATCCGGCAGACTAGCAGCCAAGACGGGAAGCCCCTCAAAACTGACCTAATCCAGCATAGAAAGGCTCATCGAAGCTTTACAAACTGAGCCTCCCGCACCGACGCGTATCGCGCAGCAGGCATATGTAATAATATGTTGTTATATGGGAGAAAAAGGGCAAGATTGAGTGCGTTTGAGCGCGTTGACCGCCCAATAAGCCCGGAGAATGTGAATGGAAGGGGTATTGTCGGGTAGTCGTATCCGGCTTTGGCGCGGGTGAGCTAGATTTTGCTGCGATGGACTTCCAACGGCTGGGCTGCGTGGCTGGGATGAAAATATGGGTAATGCTCGGTGAAGGTAGTGGCTAGCATAGAGTGCAAAGTCGGCGCTGTGATTTAGTCGTTATGATTAGCCTTCGGCGATTGACTAAGCGCAAATGAGCACAAAAAGCATTATATCGTCGTCGAAACGCTGCTACTTGGGGTAGGCGCGCTGTAGCGTTGCGTTGTGGGCTGTTTTGGAATTTATACCTGCTAGAAAAGCGTGTGCTTCAACGTTCTCCGCACTTTAGATCGTTCAAGCCACGCCTTTTTATCTGTTGCCACATCAATACTATTTAGCTCTAATACGTGGGGCACCCATTCTTGTTTGGGTTGTGCTTCAATGCAGTCAGATGAATTGCTTAAGAAAGAAATAGGCGAAGCTTTTACAGTCATCGGAGAGTGGTGGGTGCCTCGCCCCCCTGATCCTTTAGCGTCAGAATTCAAGCACTTTGGCACGCTTACGTTCGATCCCAATGAGGAAAAAGGGATAACGCTGGAAGTTCTAGGGCTTCTCAACCCCGACGTAGACTCAAACTACGACTACATGAAGCAGTTTTTTGAAAGTCGCTCAGTGGATCGGCACGAGATTATATTGGGAATCTCCACTGCGGGAGAGCGAATCACGCTCTTTGACTGCTTCGGAACTGGATCTAGCGGCGGCAGATATTCATATCTATCGCGTCTCGTGTTTGCCAGCAAGAGACGTTGGTTCACGAGCGAAGACGACTTGAAATTCAAAACGCTCAAAATCAATTACAGCAACCTAAACGAATGGGTCGGGCTTAGCTCAATTCACATCTCCTCGCCCTTCGATTTCTGCACGACAAAAAAGCAAACAGTGTCCTTTGAAAAACCCGACTTGCTCACATCAGCCGAAGTTGGCAACTATATCGTGTCAATTGCCATTGGCGGCTATTTCCGCAGTCTCGGCTCCCCACCTCATACTGCAACCATAGAACAAGATACCTCGTTCCAAGTAAGGGCAAAAGGAGGAGAGATTTCACATCTAGAACTTTTCAGGCTAGAGTTGGGCATCGGCAACTTCATCAGCCTCACCAGCAATGAGCCTGTTTTTACACTTGTTATTGAAGCGTCCGCGCCAGTAGAGGATGAGCCCCCCGCGACCACGCGAGTCTTATACGAGCCGGTTAGAACCTCTTCAAAAAAAGATTCATCATCAAGGCACATGCTGTTTACGTATAGCTCAGTCGCGGACATTTTCGAGAGCGCGCTACAGAAAGTTGTAGAAGACGAAAACATGCAGCCTTTGTACGATCAGTTCTTTGCTGAATTTCACAACCCTTCAACTTTCGTAGAAAACCGGTTCATGGCAGTCGTTCGTGCCATAGAAGTTTTTCACCGTAGAACGTCTGTCAGGGATTATTATGTGCCTGAAACTGAATACAAGGGTGAAGATGGTCTGCTGAAGGATCTTATGAAACCGGTGAACGAAGCAAGAATTGAGACCGATTTTCGCAAGAGCCTGAAAAGAAAGCTAGAGTACGGCTATCAGTATTCGCTTAGAAGGCGGTTAAAAGAGCTTCTTAATGAATATGGCAGTGAGTTTTTCAGCCTCTTTGTAACAAAGAAGATGCCAGACTTCATCGAGGAGGTTGTTGTCACGCGCAATTGGCTGACTCATTTTGATGAAGATGACAGAAAAGGAGCAGTTACTGGCAAAGAGCTTGCGTATTTGAGCGGAAGGTTAGAGATACTCCTCACAATCTTACTATTCAACTATATAGGCATCCCGCAAGAGACAATAGAGGGTGCTATTCGACATCATAGCGAAAGCGATTTCATGAAATTTGGGTGGCTACGACCAAATTCTCTGAACGCTCACTTCTCAATTGAGTCTGCTTTGCACGATTAGCGTTTGCCGTACGCAATTATGGGATCAAGCGAACGAAGGGTGGTTTGTTTGTGCCATTCCTGCCTTCTCCTAATATCTTTCGAAGCATCTTCGAACTCGTCCTTGGCTTTTGCTACTGTTTCTAGTGCGAATTCGATCAGCAATTTGTCGCGGCACCGCGTTTATGGAGTTTCAAACGTTGTTTTCCCCCTCTTCTTCTCCAGCGTCATTTGGTACTTTTGAACCCACCCTTTTCAGAACATTTTCTAACGCTGCTTCTTGTATTGTTAGCGATTTAGGCTTAGCCTGTTCTTTTTTTCTTTCCGCCTCCAATCTGATGAGCGTCTCGCGTCTTGCAATGGTCAGCACGCGGTCTGCTTCTCGATCGTAACTGTCCTTATTCTTCTTGTGAAATCCACACCGAGCACATTTCCATGTGTATCCTCCAAAAAATCGAGATTCTTCTTCAATTTCCGTTTTACATTTGGGACATTTGGGCGGTGTGCCAACATCTAGGTTGTCGGCGACGATATCAGGATAATCCAGTATACTGTAATCTATCCGCCTATCATATGGCAACGCTTTCTCAAGGTTTCGTGGTATGCGTACGTCCCATAAGACACCAGCATACTCAGCCTGCCCGAACGGCTGCCATCCGTATGGGGCACTTGGTAACGTCCACATAAGAGGCGAATCTCGTTTTTTTATCTGGCTAAATCTAAGGATGACAGCGCACGCGAGGATGAGAGCTAAGAGGATTGCAGCCGAAAACCAATTTGGGACTGGCTCGAAAGCACCTAGCCATTTGCCTGTGTACTGAGAGACAGCCATAACAATAAGAGTGCCAAGGAGGAAAACGATTAACGGAGCAATGATCTTGTCGCTAAGAAATCCTGCCATTGTGTCTCTCTATGGCGTGTTTGCGGCAGAGATGAAAGTTTTTTCTGTGCGCCCTCTTCTTCGACGGCTCGTTTCTGAGAATCATTGAGACGCATGAGGATCAAATAAGAGAGAATCAATCTCGAGCTAAAAAGGTTATTGTTGGACTATTTGATGCATCATCAGTTGATAGCACTTGTTAGACGGATAAGCAAAAGTTAAGCTTCGTTATGTTGAAACAAAATTAGCCTCATCTTTGTGATGACACCGTGGTAGATGCGCGAGTGATGTGAAGTGGCACAGGAAATGTTTGATCTGCCTGACAAAAGTGATGAGTTCATCCGCAACTCAACGTCTTCAGCACCAACAAAGGCCGCACTCAAGGAAAAGATAATCAAGACATTTTTAGATCAGGGTTTTGCGGTTGATCCCATCCTCAAACCCTCTAATAATAACAAGGGGTATATCAGGCGGTTGCAGCAACAGGCCCGAATCGAGCAAATTCACCTGCATAAGCGCTTTCTCACCGAAAATTTCAATCGGGCCATGAAATGTTGCATCGATGGGGCAGATTTGGAGCCAAGCAAGATAATGCTTGAACTGCAGGGAGTGCAGCGCAACCGTCGCAAACGCGTACCACGCACAGCTTGCGGCCCTCGAGCAAGCAATCACCGCCTCCCGAACGTCGACGCCGGAACAACTCGCGCTGCTTAAAACCTACGACCACAAAACGATCCTCGACCTCTACTATCGCCTCTACAACACGTTCGTTGCGGACAAGGAGCTCGATGAGCGCGATATGGCCACCCTCAACGATGTTCAGCAGGCCGGCGGACTGACCAACGAAGAAGTCCGTTATGAAGAGCTCATCCAACCCTACTCCTACGTAAGCGCTATCCGCACGGAAGGGAAGCTCCCGGCAATCCACCTCACCGTAGAAGGCGCCGGACCAATGATCCTCCACAAGGGCGAAGTCGTCCACTATGCCCACGAAGCGACCCTCAACGAGATAAAACGGGTCAGCCTCGGCTACAGCGGAGGTTCGCACGGCGTCAGCATCCCGCTGCCGTTCAAGATAGGCGGCTCACCGATCCGTTATCGTGTTGGTCAGTCGCGCAGACACGTCATAAGTGAGGACCGACTGACCAAAACCTCAGCAGGCGTGCTCGTTGTTACCAACCAGCGCATTGTGCTACAGCCTGCGCCGGGCAATAAGCCAGTGAGCATTCCGCTTAGTAAGGTGATGAGCTACAACTGCTACAACAACGGGGTTGAGGTGTATCGGGAGGGTCGCGAGAAGGGCTACTTCTTTTCAGTC
>CAYHCZ010000010.1:0-31213 GCA_964355295.1 uncultured Methanomicrobia archaeon | reverse complement strand
ATGAGCCAAAACGGTTCGTTGCGGTCCCGCCAAAAGTCGTCGTCGAATCGGACGGGGCCGAAGAGCAACTCGAGTCGTTGTACAACGGTCTCACCTTTGCTCGCAGTGGCCATGGTAGTCAGCGCACAACATGTAAGCCGATCGCCTATAAAGTAGTGGTACGCATACGAGGTCTCACTAACTCATACACCCTATCACACAACTCGCTCTTTAACTGCGATGTGCCTAAAATAGGTACCTCCTATCTAACTGCTCAGGGACATAGTGGCACCAGACGTTCTCACACGGAGTACTCACCGGCTCTGGGCTGACATCGTGGGTTACCAGGCAGAGCGCGTGTATCCCCGACTGCTGCGCCAGTTGCGTGTTGTACTCAGGAGCACCATCATAGGTGAAGTCAGGGGTGAAGACGTCGAGTTCCGCGATGAGCTCAGGGTAATTGGGGTACGAGAGGACTCCCTTGCGGATGAGCATGCTGAGGTTTTCGTAGGCTGCGACACGCTCCTTTTGGGCAAGGGAAACGCGCACGACGTAAACGCCCTTGAACTCTAAGTCACGCAACATAGCCTCATCGTAGCCGTCTAAGGCTCGTACCGAGGCGCGTTCGAACTTAGCAGATGTCTGAAACACGTGCGTGATCTGCTCTTCGATAGGCTCAGCGGGTGTGCGCTCGAAATGGACGACGGCGTTGTCGGTCCGGTTATAGACGATGAGGGTGCTCTTCTCATCGTGGCGCGCCGGGATCCAGCCTATGGTATAATATCGCCCCGGCAACGGCCGTGCGTCCTCAGCGGGGACAACACACGCTTTGCACGCGGGGAATAACCTCCCCTTGAGACGGTTCAGCGCTTGCGTTGTAGCGTCGACCTGGTCGTCGTGTGTTGCGTCGGGGAACGTGATAAGTTCCTGCACGTAGTCACTTACCCACTCGTACCTGCCGCCATCGGGTGTAGGTAAATACACGTTTCCCGACTGCCAGACGGGCACGCAGTTGAGCGCCCTAATGGCCTTTGAGCCTGTCGCGGTGACAGGGATAAGGCAAGGGATCTGATGTTTGAGGTGAGATGCAAGCGCGGGGCCGAGCGTCTGCGCTTCGATGAGCTTTGACGACGAATTCGGCCATTTGGCCGTCAGATCCTGTATGGCCTTGACGGTCTCGTCAAAGTCAAGTCGAGCGCGCACCTGATCCAATAGGTAGAAGTCGCCGCCCTTTTGCCCCCAGACCTGCCCGACGACGTAGTCGGACTTCGCGCTCTTCGTCAGTGCCGTATCCCACGATTGGATGATCGTGTCCATTGAAGGGAACGCTTCCGGATCGTAGTAGCGTATCCACCCTTCCTTGAAAACGGCTTTATCGTCCTGCACAAACTCACAATAGTACTCCTGGACGAACCACGACTCGCCACGGACGCGCCGCTCTTGTGCGAGGAAGTCCTGTGAGATGCGCGGACACTGGTCTGCCGTGACCTTGACCTTGTGCCAATTAGGCTCGTGGTGCCACGCGTGCCAAAATATGCCCTGCTTGCCGTATGGCGTGCTTAAAAGGATTAATCGCCCCCGTGAGACGGCGAGCATGGGCCGTACCGAGCGGTAGAGATCCTCAGAGACCTGCGCGGCCTCGTCGATGAGCATGAGCGTAGGGGTGTAGCCGCGTATGGTAGCATCGTTCGGAGGAAGCGCGATGATGCGGCTCTCGTTGTTGAATTCGAGGGTTGTGGATGAGTTACTACGAGTGTCAACTGGTCTGCCAAGCGCGCGATTAAAGCCCTTGATCGTGCGCAAAAGCTCTCCGGATTGCCGCTGGGACGGAGAGAGGATAATAATAAGGGCTCGTGGATGGATGAGCGCGTGATGAAGCGCGAGGAGAGCGACGGTGGTCGACTTACCCGACTGCCGCGAACAGTTGAGGATAACATACTTGTCTTGTGAGGTGAGAAGGTCACGTTGCCATGAGTCGGGCTCGATATGTAAGCATCTGGCGAACTCTACGGGATCCGTGGGAATCTCCACCGCGTCCGCTGGAGCACTGCGCCTCTCTAATTTGTTAATCCGTGCCTTATGTTTGCTCATGTGACTGTCCTTCGAGGGCAGCTATTCGCTTCTCATGGTCGGTGATCTCGATGACCCGCAAGCCGATCTCCACGGCCCGCAGCTTAATCCTCAGTCGAGGCTCAAGCTCAAGCATTGAGTTATCGGCATTGCGAATCTCAGCGATTACCTCGTTGAATAAGGCGCGCAGGTCTTCAGCGGTTTTAATGTCAACGGCGGTTAGACGCGTATCTATCCCTTTTTTTGTCAAACCCTCGCCGCGTTGCTTGCGCTTGTAGGCTTTGTCGTATTCGCGACGTCTTTTCGGATCTTTATAAGGCATAGGTACTGCACTCCTCCCGTTCCGTTTCAGCAGTCTGCTTAGAGTGTCCTGCGTTCAAGGATTCCACTTTGTCGCGTTCTACATGGAGATGTGTGGACTCCGCTTTTGCGACCGTATTAAGTGATTTATTCATAAACAGAACATGGATATTCGCCCATAGTAATCTACGTTAAAATTTCAAAAATCCTGATGGTCTTTAATTGTCGTTTAAAATGATTTGGTCGCTTTAATGAAGACAGAAGAACTTGCAGAACGGCTTCTAGCAGACTATGGTATAGCGAGCCGCTCACGGAACAAAAGCCGCGAGAGAACGCGGATTAGTTCGACGACGCTTCGAAAGTGGGCGGGTAAGGGACTCATCTCCCGCACGTGGGTCCGCAACGGAAAAAGGGGGCGTCCGCGGAGCGAGTTTCCGAAAAGGGCCATAGCAGAGGCCGCCGCGTTGTGGGCCATCAAAAAAACGAAACTCATCAGAGGGTATCCGCCGACGCAGGATGAGTTTAACCGTTTTGTGGATCAGGTTGGGTTAGTGTACTCTACCTACAACACAGGCGCGCGGTTGGCACTGCACGACGTGGAAACGACGAAAGGATTTGAGTCCCTGTTCGTCCCGTTTGATGAGGCAACGGTTAATGCAAGTCCGGTGCTCAACAAGCTCCTGGTTGCTAAAGTCGTCACTGTTCTCGAGAAAGCGAAACGGGGGTGGCCATTGCGGCAGGAAGCAAAGGTGATCTTCACGTGGCGTTTGGATTCTATTCCTCAACGTCACTCGATTATGGGTGAGAGGGTCATTGGGATAAAGCCAACCTTTACGCGCAGACGCATACACCTTGAAGAAGCGGATCAAAACCAACTAATCTATACCCTCCTTCCTTGTGACTGGTGGCCTTCTGGGAAAACTATGCTTACGATCAGTAACGGGGATATTGCTATTGCCCACCCACATCCGGTTTTAGAACTGCTCGAGCCATCGGATAAGCAAACACTATGAAACTGTGCGCACAACGTAACGCGGCTGATCTCTGGGTTAGGGGGGTGCAAGTTCTTTGCTTTGAGCCTGCGGCATGTATTTTTGATATTTTTAACCTTCAAGCTTCGTGCTCTGTTACCGGTTGTTCGGCTTTTCGTGCCCTTTTTACAATGGATTCGCCCTTAAGTGCGCTACCAGTAAGCAGAAAGATTTAACTTCAAATTCTCACAAATAAACAGCGTGTGTGAAGCAGATTTCCAATGGCTCTTCTTCTACACAAATTTGGACAAGATGACGCTTTTGGTGGCATAAATGGACGCCAAGCCAGATATACAGATTCTCATTAAATACGTTACCGATACGTCCTCTACCGAGCGTGTCAACTCCATCGATGCACTTGGCGCAATGAGATGCGTAGACGCGTGCGAATGTCTTAAGCGTGCGCTAAGGGATCGAAATCGACAAGTCCGAATGAGCGCTCTGCGCGCCCTGGAAGCTATAGGAGAGCCCGCATATCCTCAAATAGTCCACGGATTGAAATTTTCATCTGCAGATGTTCGCGAATTAGCAGCTGAAGTCCTCGGACGAATGATCAACGTGGATGCCGTTTTTCCATTGACCGAGGCATTGGGAGACCAAGATAAACTTGTGCGGCTTTCAGCTGTTCGCGCCC
This sequence comes from uncultured Methanomicrobia archaeon, assembly GCA_964355295.1. Classification (GTDB taxonomy): domain Archaea; phylum Halobacteriota; class Bog-38; order Methanoflorentales; family Methanoflorentaceae; genus Methanoflorens. The sequence continues at coordinate 27,199 of CAYHCZ010000010.1, read as the reverse complement.
TTGCTAATCTAGGTACACCCAAAGCCATTAAAGCACTTATAATCGGTCTAAGAGCCCCTAACTCGGACGTCCAACAAGCTGTTAAAGCAGCACTGATAAAGGCCGGACCACAAGCGTGCAGGCCGCTTAGAGATGCCTGTGATGATAGCGATGTTCGTATAAGGAAACCTGCAGCAGAAATTCTTAGCAAAATAGAGAACGCACAGCAGACGGAAGATAGGCGTTACAGTGTTAAAATTTGTGAACGCTGTAATTGTTTATTTAAAACATCCGAACAAGATGAAAACGAAGAGTTTTGCAGCAAATGTTTAAGCGAGCTAAATGACGTAGAGCACCCGGAGCAGGCTGAAGCTGCGCGTTATAGTCTTAAAACGTGTGTGCGTTGCAATTCTTTGTTTGAAACAGACATTGGAGATGCGAGTGAAGTTCTCTGTAAAAAATGTAGAGGAGAACAAGATAGAAATCGAGTGTGTAAATATTGTCTTAAGACGTTTAAACCTCGCAGCAAGAAGCAACGATTCTGTTCATTGCGTTGTTTAAAAGCTTCAATTGAGGCAGGAATAAATCAAGAAGATCTTGAGCTACCGGCCCCGGCGCCACACGACTACGTTCTTCCCGCAGATATTCTTAGCAAAATAGAACAAAGTCAAAAGGCTGCGGACGTTCTACAAGAAGGGCCGTATACCGAAGTACAATCGCAGGTAGATGATACCAAAAATCGTTTAGAGGTTGATACGAATAGACCTTCAGATTCTACAGAAGATCTCGCAAAAGTTACTCAGGACAGAATCAACGACGTGTTTAAGCGAAGAGCAAAACTCACGCACGAGCAAGAAGTCATTGCTGAGCGCGCTCAGATTCCAATAGATGAAGCATCAAAAACCGTACCACCTACTCCTCCTCCGGGCGAAGCTCATGATGTTATTAACGTCACAGAGCTCCCTACGAGCATCAAACTGGAAGCGTCAACCACAAATCCGTTAATTAATGAAGCGGTGACGATTAAAGTTGCACTCACCGCCGGAAACACGCCTCTCTCAAAGCCGGTTACTGTTTGGCATACCTGGGAAGGAATTCGGTACGACGATGTTACTAAAGAGTCGCCGTTTACGCTAGCCAAGGTTTGGCAATTTGCTGCCGAACGTCATTATTGTGCCACGTTCGCAGGCGACGCGATTCACGCGGCATCAACGAGCGCGGTATTAGATATCAACGTAGGCACTCGCGCGTCTACCGAAACGGCGGTAACGCTCGAAGCGTCCGGCAAGCATCCGTCGATTACCGAATCTGATGCTGAGCTACCCACACCATCAGCTGAATCACTAATGGTGGATGAAACCTCAAAAGCGGCGCACTATAGTCTTAAAACGTGTGTTCGTTGTAATTCTTTGTTCGAAACACACGAACAAGATGCAGATGAAGTTGTCTGCGACAAATGCATCTCTGAGTTCTGCGACTTGATTCAACGTATCGCAAAGGAGGAGATTTCGCCCGAAAGTCGCTTAGATATGTCAACTCCGTCGCCGAAAAGGTACTGGATTGAAAAAACACTGGTCAAAGGGCGGACAGATAGAATAAGCGGTGATTACGCTCTGGGTAAGGCGCTTTGGTCGCCGCAAGCGAGAAGCGACGGCCATCGCATCTATGCTGCTATGCAAGCAGTGCGAACTGGTGACATCGTTTTACATCTCTCAGATAATGAGGGCTTTTCTGGAACATCTATCATAGCGAGCAGTGCGGATCCCTCGTTCATCGGTCTGGAAGGCACCGAATGGGCGGGCAGAGCTGCCTATCTCGTTCGACTTAACGAGTATGTACCACTTGAAATTCCTCTGTTACGCGAGGAGTTTCTTTATGATCTTGCCGTCTTTGAGCAACTCGCAAACATTCTTGACGCTCACAAGGGTAAAGGCTTATTCTACAACAGAAACCGCAATCTTAACCAGGGAGCTTACCTTACCTGGGCCCCCGCTGAGCTCGTAAGCGTCCTCAATACCCTCTATCGCGTTAAGACTGGCAAAAATCTACCTCACGTCGATTTACCTCTGTTCCCTGAGCCTAAAAGTTTCGTTTTAGATCCACTGTACACGCGAGATTTGCATGAGGTAGTGTATCTGTTGAATGAGAGAGTGTCTAAAAAAATATGTGACAGCTGTGAAGGAGAGTATCACTCTTCTGGACTGATTCAAAGATTCTGTTCACATTCCTGCAGTGTTAAAGCACGAAGTGTGATGATAACAAAACGAGAAGAGCCCGTTAAACGCATATTGACACCGCATGAAGGATTAATGAACGCAACACCAGAGACACGGGCCCTCATTAAACGCGTTGCCGATACTTCCTCTGCTGACCGCGTTCTATCGATTTATACACTCGGTGCGATGAGGTGCTTAGAGGCGTGCGATTGTCTTGGAAATGTTCTGGAGGATAAAGATCAACAAGTTCGAATAACTGCGCTTCGCGCCCTCGAAGATATAGGAGAGCCTGCGTATCCTCAAATAGTGCACGGATTGAAATTTTCATCTGCAGATATTCGTGAATTAGCAGCTGAAGTCCTCGGACGAATGATCAACGTGGATGCCGTTTCTCCGTTAACAGATGCATTACAAGACCGAGATAAACTGGTGAGGCTTTCAGCAGTTCGCGCGCTTAACAATGTTAGTTCAGACGAAGCCATTAGAGCACTTATAATTGGTCTAAAAGACCCTGACGGGGAGGTCCAACAAGCTGCTAAGAGAGCACTGATAAAAGCCAGGCCACTAGCTTACGATTCGCTGAGAAATGCTTGTGATGATGATGTTCGTTTAAGGGAGCCCGCGGCAGACATTCTTGGTAAAATAGAGGTCTCTCAAAAGGTTGAAGATGTTCAACATCAAGGACCATGTGCCGAAGTACAATCGCAGACAGATAATAACAAGAATCCCGTAGAGTTGGACACGAAGGCACCGACAGAGTCTCCAGAAGATCTCGCAAAAGTAATTCAGGATAGAATCAACGACGTGTTTAAGCGAAGAGCAGCGCTTAAGCACGAGTCAGAGATCACTGCCGAGCGCGCTCAGATTCCAATGCATGAAGTATCGAAAAACGTACCATCTGCCCCTTCTTCGAGCGACCCCCGCGATGTTGTTAACGTCACAGATCTCCCTACGAGCATCAAACTAGAAGTGTCTTCCTCAAATCCGGTGATTCACGAAGCGGTGACGTTTACTGCTACGCTCATCGCCGGAAACACGCCCTTATCGAAGTCGGTTACTATTTGGCATACCTTGAAAGGCGCTCGTTATAACGATATTACTATGGAGTCACCGTGTACGGTCACCAAGGACTGGCGTTTTGCCGGCGTACGTCATTACTATGCCACGTTCGCGGGCGACGGGACTCATGCGGCATCGACGAGCTCAGTATTAGATATCAACGTAGGCGCGCACGCATCTGTCGAAACTGCTGTAAAGCTCGAAGCGTCTGGCAAGCCTCCGTCGATTAGCGAATCCGGTGAAGAGCAACTCGCATTCGAGCGGTCACCACTGGATGTAAGTTTCCAAAAAAGATGCCAACGTTGTGACTCCGTGTTTGAACCACACGGACAAGATGCAAGTCAAGTTCTCTGCAATAAGTGCATTAACGAGCAGAATGCGGCGGCAGTAGATGCCGCGTTAGGGCTTAAAACCTGCGCATATTGTAAAAGGAAGTTTATACCTAACGATGTTTCAAAGCTTACGGGTTTTTGTTCAAAAGCTTGTAGTGCCAAGGCACAAGATGTGGCGAGGATAGAAGAAGAGCTCACTCGACCTAATTGGGCGCAGAACGAAGGGCCTCTTGCAGTCCACGTCGCAGGGCAACCTGGTGTTGGACCGGTTGCAGCTTCAGCTCAAAATCTTGATCTGAGCTGCGAGCGGCCTAACTGGAGTTTTGAAACGCTTTTGTCAGCAAAGATTGCGCAATATGAGGGACCGTACAAGGATATCGTCGCGTTTGCAGTTCCTTTTTATAAGCTCCTTTGTGAGTTGCTCAACGACGTCCTCGTCAATTGGCACACCAAGATTATGATATCGAGCGCATTGGGATATCTCGTGCTCGCAGAAGACGTCATCCCAGATCACAAAGAGCACGGTCTGATCGATGATGTTTTTATTATGGCACACGTGTTGCGAGAGCTCAAAGAGCATTTTTCTGAGCGAATTGAGGAAAATTGGGGTCAAGATGAAGATATCTGTGCGACCGTCGATAGAATACACGACGCGTGCAATGACTTAGTGCAATCACAAGCCTGGGAAATTCTTCAAAGAGTTGGACTTCAAAAGTTCCAGGATCTGGAGTTGGAGGAATATTCTGGCAAGTATCCGAAACGTTTTGCCAGAGTGGCTCAGGAGAAACGGGAATTATTAGGTTTGTTAGCGTACGTAATGCGGCAGATGGGTTACAAAAAAGTGGATCGAAGCCGCGTCGAAAATATCAGGAGACGGATAGAGCACTCTGGAAACGCGGCTGAGATAAACAGAATCATCGAACTCGCAAAGAAGGACCATAATATTAAGATCGAAGATAAAGAGTTCGAAGACTTCAAGGAAGAATACGAACGCGAAATGAACGAAATGCAGTGGAAATGATTATGGAATAATCCAAGTGCGTCATGTCCTTTTTAAATCTTGCGTTGAAGCATTCATATAATTCCGAACAAGATGACCTTCTGAACGATTTTTACATCTCTGTGTTGCGAGAAGCGTCCACTTATCGACGCGTTACGGGGTATTTCTCCTCAACTTCATTTGCTATCGCTGCTGCTGGATTAGCCCAGTTCGTCAAAAATGGCGGCCATATGCAGTTTATCCTTAACGTGAGGCTCACGGAAGAGGATTACGAACAGATTGAAAGAGGTACGCAATCACCTGAAAGCATCATTGCTTCGCGAATACTTGAGGACCTCACAACGCTTGAAGACGAATTTCTTCGCAATCATGCCAGGACTTTAGGCTGGTTGATCGCGAATGACTTCCTCGACCTTCGAATAGGGTACATCAAAGACAAGAAGTGCAACAATGACATTTTTCACCAGAAAGTTGGTATCCTTGAGGATAGTGAAGGAAATGTGATCTCCTTTAGCGGTTCAAATAACGAGAGCGCGTATGGTTGGCAATACAATTCAGAACAGTTTAAAGTCTTTTGCAATTGGAAGCAGGGGAATGCGGCGTTCGTCAACCAAGATATTAAAGACTTCGATGAGCTCTGGCAGGATAACGCCTCTAAAACTAAAGTCATCTCTTTTCCAGATGCAGTCAAGAAGCATTTGATTGAGATTGCGCCGGCAAGTGTTGAAGAGGTCGTGCGCATCTTAAAGAATGGAAAAAACGGGCGAAAGGGCCCCCGCGTCATTCTCCGTCAGTATCAGCAAGAGGCGATCAACGCGTGGTTTGCGCATGAGTGTCGAGGCATTTTTGAGATGGCGACAGGTACTGGAAAAACATTTGCCGCCCTAGGCGCCCTGCGACAACTGTATGATCAAGAAAAAAAACTAATCACCGTGATCAGCTGTCCCTTTTTGCACTTGTCTCAGCAATGGGAAAAGAGCATTCACTTGATGGAGATAGACGTGCCGATAGTGCTTGCCAGTACTGCAAACAAAAACTGGCAACACGACGTCGTAGGTATGGGTTTGGACCAGCGCTTAGGAAAATGTAACCAGTTCATAATCGTCACCACTCACGCTACGCTGTCAACCCGCCGATTTATTGCCGTAATGAGCGAGATGAAGGCGCCTATCTTTTTTATCGCCGATGAAGTCCATGGCTTGGGAGCTCCAGAGCACAGTAACGGCCTGCTACCTGTCTATGACTACAGGTTGGGCTTAAGCGCGACGCCTGAGCGATACTATGATGAGGTAGGAACTGCGAAGCTCCTCGAGTACTTCAAGGGCACCATCTATACTTTCAGTCTGCATCGCGCTATTAATGAAATAAATCCAGATACCGGCGAGACGTTTCTTGTGCCCTATGATTATCATCCGATCATCGTTGATTTGGAATTCGATGAAGTCGAAGATTACATTTCAATAAGCACGTACATCGCTATGTTACTTTCAATTGTGAATCGATCAAAAGACGAAGACTTGCGGCTTGAAAGAAAATTAATGGAGCGCCAGGATATTCTAAAGAACGCAGACAGCAAATACCTAGCTTTTCGAGACCTGATTACGCAAATGGTACTCGAAGGCGATATCTCGCATACGTTAACGTACTGTTCACCTAAACAAATTCGCATAGTTCAGAGCATTATTAGAGAACAAGGTCACATCGTTCAACATAGATTCACAAGTCACGAGAATGCAACAAAGCTAAAAGCAGAGTTCAATAGTAAGACTGAAAGGGGATACTTGCTCGATAATTTTGACAAAGGCATCTACCAGGTCCTAGTTGCTATCAGATGTCTCGATGAAGGCGTAGATGTCCCCTCTACAAAAAACGCTATATTGCTTTGTAGCTCTGGCAATCCGAGAGAGTATATTCAAAGGAGGGGCCGCATACTCCGCCGATACCCTGGAAAAGAAAAAGCGGTTATCTATGACATCCTGGCGCTACCAAATCCCAAGAAGTATCAAATAGACGAACCGACTGTGCGGAACATCATCGAGTCCCAGTTTAAAAGGCTAGAAGAATTCGCTCAAGATGCGTTAAATGAAGCGGAAGTTTTAAGGGAGATCTTCAGCATTAAAAAAGCGTATTTCTTCGGGTAGACCGCTTATGACGAACGACTCTGAAATGAATGAAATAATTATGGACGTCATCGACCAGCACTGTACCGACGATCGAGTCAAAAAGTTCATCCATGAAGCGTTACGCCACGAACTGAACATTTGGAATAGAAGCGTTTCGTCTCGCACCATACTAGAGACGTACGAACTCATGGTCGACAAGATCGTGAGGAAGTAAGTCGACATGAAGTTTTCAATCTCCTCACTTGAACTGACTAACTATCGCCAATATATTGGCACACAGGAGATCAACTTTCGAATAGATGGTTCGAAGAACGTGGCTGTCATTTACGGACGAAACGGAGCCGGTAAGTCTAATCTACTAAATGCTCTTACGTGGTGCCTCTACGGCGTCGAGGTTCACGGGTTAAGATATGCAAGTGCTATGGCAGGAATGCCTATTATTAACTCGACGGTGATCGAATCGTTGGGAAACAACCAAAGCACACACGTTGAAGTAAAGGTTCATTTAAAAACAGATAGTGGTCCCTGGACTATAATGCGCAAGATGGAAGGGGGCAAAAATGAACACGGCAAGCTTTGGCGAGGAGAGAGTGAACTTACAGTTATTTGGCCATTCGAGGACCAAGATAAAGTTGTATCTGGCGAAGGAACTCAATCCTTAATAAATACCTTACTGCCTGAAGCCTTGAAAGGCTTCTTCTTTATCGATGGCGAACAACTCCACAATTTTTTTAGGGTCAGCACGCCGGCAAGGATATCACAAGCAATCGACAACGTTTCTCAGTTAGACTTAGTAAGAAAAGCCCTAGACCACCTCGCATCTTTGGAGAAGGAACTACGAAAACAAGTTAAGAAGACAACCCCGAAAATTGAGGACCTACAAAACAAAATTAATTACATAGAGTCTGACATCGAAAACCGTAGTAAAGAAATTGAAAAGAAAGAGCGAGATAAACTGGACGCAGAAAGCGAACTTATTAACGTTAAAGATTTTCTGAGAGATAACAGCGTCGAAAACGTGCGTAGTTTAGAGCACGAGCGCCAACTCCTTGAAGATGACATTCAAAAAGACAAACAACCTCGGCTTCGCTCACTAGAAGCAGAGAGAAACTCCTATTTAGTAGAAATAGCGCCTTTTATTTATCTAAAGCAGCCCATAGAGAGAACTTATTCCCTAATTAATGACAAGGTGGAAAAAGGGGAACTGCCTTCAAAAATTAAAGAGACTTTTGTTCTTGAACTGATAGAGAGAGGTCGCTGTATCTGCGGAAACGATTTATCGAGTGAAGCACGCGCGACGCTAGAAGCATTTGCCACAGCGTCACTTTCTGAACTAAGTGAAGTTGCAATTAGCGGGAAAACTACGATAAACGACATTCTGTCACAGATTGAAGAGTTTCCGTCCAAGATAGACAACATGAGTATTGAGATTGACGCCTTAAGAGCCGCGATAGAACAAAAGCAATTAAGAATAGAAGAGATCTCAAACCAGGTAAAAGATTGTAACATAGATCGGGTTAAACTCTGTGAAGACCGTAGGGATCAATTAGTAACAATCAAGGCCAGGAGCGTACAAATTATAGAAGGATTGACTAGTCAAGTCGCCATGGCCCAAATTAAAAAACAGCAGTTAGAAAAGGAATTAGAGAAGGAGCTCAGAAAAGAGGAAGTAAATCGCGCATTATCTGAGAAGCTCAAGCTCGTAACCGACTCAGAGAAGGTTTTGCGTGAGACGATTGACATAACAAAAAGAAAGATTAGAAAACAAGTCGAGAAGAATACAAAGGCCAATTTCCAAAAATTGATTCGTAAAAAAGAGGCCTTCAAGGATGTCGTGATAGACGATGAATATGCTGTTTCAGTACTGCACGCTTATGGTTACAACGTGTTAAATGATCTGTCCGCAGGAGAATACTTGATATTAGGACTGTCATTTATGAGTGCGTTAGTGTCAATCTCAGGTTTTCAAGCACCAGTCATTATAGACACGCCTCTAGGAAAACTTGATGCTGAACATAAAGACCATATCACAAGTATGTTACCTGAATTCCTAGCAGGCACGCAGCTGATTCTATTAGTTACGCCAACCGAATATGATGAGAAAGTGAGAAAGAACCTTGCAAAGTTTCTCATTCCTAGCAACTTCTATGAAATCGTAGAAAATGAAACCTGCACTGAAGCGGAGGTTAAGCAAGGTGGTTGACTCGCATCATAAAGAGCCAAGATTCATCGGCTGGAGTAACAAATTCAAGGATTACTACACCGGATGGAAGGACGGAAGATCGTACACTATTTTTGCTGGGAAAGATCAGAAGGACATATTTCTTTTCGCAATGGCATTAGGGTATTACAGCGGGCAAAAATCACCTGTTACAGAAAAACAAAACAATATCCCGGTCCAAGCGTTAACAGAGCGCCAGAAATGGGCATTACTACCAATCGGAATAACGGAGAAAGACGACTTGTTGAGCTTAAAGGACGAAACATCCATTTACGGTCTTGCAGAGCAGTATGCTAACGAGGGTATGAAGATCTTAAAATCGCAGATGGATAATAAGGAGCTCAACTACTATAAGGCACTAGAAGCGGATCTTAGGGATATATTGCTAGAAAAGAGTGGTATCTCTCAGTTAGGGTAGTGCTCTTTTTTTCCTTGCGAGGGTCTAGTTGCAGCCACTGTTTTTTTGTCATACGAAATAGCGATGCTTCGGATTCTAAAAAGGCTAGAATCGGATCTAATATTTGCGAACGTCCGTCCTAAGCTTGAATAGATGGTCCTTGAAATTTGATCGAACTAATGAGTCGCGTCAAATCTGCTTTTTCGTTTCTTTGAAACTTGCCTGCCGCCATTAATTTCCAAATGACCGTTATCGTTCTAATGACCGTGTTTCTTACTTCAACGAGATGGGCATGAAAGTCCACTTGGTCCGGCGCAGAAGTGCCATGAACAACCTTACTCCGTAGATCGTAGATTTTGCGCATCTCGGACCTAATTTTTTGCCTTTCTTCTTCTGAATCGGCGAGTAATATTGCAGCTGCTTCAGCGATCGTAGTCGAAATTGAGGCACTTTTATCACCCGACGTCAAAAGGATTTCCAAAATAATTACCAAACTCAGGAATTCGGTCACCTTGTCGGGTTGCTCTTGTGATAGCGAGAACCAATTTATGCAGCGCTCTACCATTGATTCGATCTCATTCATAGGGCCGTGAGAACCACTGAATGTCTCTGCCATTTCGAATATACCGCCCGCTCGCATCAGACTTACGTGGTTATTAGTGATTTCGAACGGATGGCGGGTTCCTGTTTTACTCCCAACGATTTGAAAATCAGTTGCATCGGACGCGACTGCTAGCGCTATCTGATACGAAAGCACAGCCTCGCGAAGGCGATCTTTTCCTTCGATTTCTCGCATTTGTGCAGATGAAATCGCATAACGCAGAAGAGATAGAACCTTCTGGTGCTCTTGCTCCGCGTATTCGATGGCTTTAGACGATTCAGCAGAAAAATGATATATTGCGCAAAGGGTATCTTTTAAGCCTTCAATTGGCATTTGCCGTCGAGATACTTTGTCTTGAGACGTTTTTAGTGATAGCTCGATTGGTTTGATTTCGTTTTCGATGTCTAATTTTTTCTTTTTGTAATGTGACTCGCATTTTTCATCACCGGATTTCAATGCCTTTATCACTTGTTTTTCGAGTCTATCCCTTATCTCCTTGAGTTCATTGAGCTGTTTCTTCTTGTCTTCAATATAAATACGGTCTTCCCCCGTCAATAAAAGCTGTAATTCACTAAAACGGTCAGGATCTATTTGAATTAGCGTAGCATCGCCGAACTGCACTTTTCCGAGCTCAGGACTTAGCACCAGCCCGTCAATAGGTAAGTATATCTGGTACTTTTTATCAAAAGACATGAGATTTTTTACTAACGTAGCTACCTGACTAGTGGCGATCTCACTTAAGTTATCTTTTTCAGCATTCTTAGCGACATCGAGAAGCAAAGATGCAACTACTTTTTCCATGTAGCTTTGAGAGAAGGTTCTCCCCACTTTTTTGTTTCGCGAAATAGTCTTAACTATCTGGTGATAGCTTGAGAAAGTCGCCAGCGCCGCCGTACCTCTTTCAATATCGATCTCCTGGCCGTTTTTCGTCAAGCCCGTCAATCCTTTCTCAACAACACTGATGATTTGGTCAACTACAACATTGACGAACTTCTGGTCTACCACAACATCTACGGACTTTTGCATTGATCGTGCTTCTTGACGGTTCGATTCTGTCATCCTATCATTCGATTCCCGTTAGTAAGCTCCCGAGCTAATTGATCTCTTTTTTGCGCAGCTCCCCCTCGAGAGACACGGCAAATTAAAAGGTACCCTTGATTTTTCGTAACTTATTAACCCCCCACTGTACCCTTTCAATCGAATATTCAATCTCGTTTTGCGTGTTAAATCTACCTAGACCAAACCTAAGAGAAGAGTGTATGTGGTCATCGTCGAGTCCAATGGCTTGTAAAACGTGAGAGGGTTCGACACTCGCTGTCGTGCATGCTGAACCCGCAGAAATAGACAGATCCTGTCTGAGCACCTGAATTAACGCTTTGCTCTCGAGCCCTGGAAAGCAAACGTTAAGATTGTGCGCCAAACGTTTTGTAGGATGCCCATTCAACGAGAGATTCTCGTAAAACTCTTGAAAAGATTCAAGCATCAGTCCTGTCCATCCCCCAGTCCGCTTATTCTCCCCTTTCATTTCGTGCTGCGCTATCTCTAATGCTTCGCCGAGCCCCACAATGCCCGGCACGTTGAGCGTCCCTGAACGAATCCCACGTTCCTGACCCCCGCCACACATCAACGCTGAGATCTTTGTTGCTGGGGCTAGCCCTTTAACGAAGAGCGCGCCGACGCCTTTCGGACCATAGATCTTGTGACCTGAGACAGACGCAAAATCAATCTTCGTAGCCTCCATGTTCAGTGGAATGTGTCCGGCCGCTTGTGCAGCATCTGTGTGGAAGAGGACCCCGCGATCTCGAGCAATCGCGCCGATTTCTTTGATTGGAGCGATGGTGCCTATTTCATTATTGGCAGCCATTATTGAGATCAGCACCGTTTCTTCTGTAATCGCCTCGTTAATGGCGACAGGGTCAACCAGTCCATAGAGGTCGACAGGCAAGAAAGTGACGCGTTTTCCTTTCTTTTCGAGTCTTTTTGCCGTTTCAAGAACCGCTTTATGTTCAGTCGCACATGTAATGAGATGATTGCCTTGCGCTGACAATCGCTCCATCACACCGACCAACGCGAGATTGTTCGATTCTGTAGCTCCACTCGTAAAAATAATCTCATCCGGCTTGGCGTGGAGAACTCGCGCCACTTTACGCCTTGCCATTTCAACAGCTTCAGCAGCTCGGGCACCATAAATATGGTCGCTGCTCGACGGATTGCCAAACTCGTTAGTAAAGTAGGGGAGCATTGCCGTCAGCACCCGTGGGTCGACGGGCGTCGTTGCGTGATAGTCCAGGTAGATAGGCGTGTTAACTGTCATACTCTTGATCGCTCGAAGATTGTGTTACCAATCGCTCTTGAGAGACTGGCATAAGGTTTTGGAAATCGCTGAGGTCCTTCACCTGCGAAAATACAAAATAGGCGCCTCTATTCAGATGAGCTCTAAATTGTGGCAAAAGATCCTTTTCAGGGTCTAGGCTGTCTTCCAAACATCTCTCTCGAATGAGGGCTATAAAAAACGTGTCCCATTCCCCAGTAAGCGTATACCTGTTAATCTCTTGCCCTTCTTCATCATAGTCCGCCGGGTCGGGTATGAGCGGATCATTCAACGAACAACACAAAGCGATTCGAGACAATATGTTTGGGGTTAACCCAGTTTTTCCCTTCAACATCTGAAGGCGATACGTGGCGCCTTTGCTTAGACGAATTCGTTGAAAACTCATACCTCGCTCCGCTCCTTTTGTGCACCCCAAAAGTAGCCGGTCTTAACAGTCGTCCTTGCTTCTTTAGAATCAAAACTCAGATGATAACATCGGCTGATCCTACCGTCCAGCTGATTAAAATACGCCTCATTGATTTCAGTGTCGGTTGAGAAAATGATCATTTGATGGCTGGCTTTGGGGAAGAACTCGGTTACTAGGTTCCTCCGATGATCGCTATCGAGTCTTCCTAAAGGTGTATCAATTACATAAGGAAGCGGCCTTCTTGATGCAATTGTCAACGCCCAGAGCATCGAAATTGCATAGATCTGTTTCTCCCCCACCGAAAGGCCCTTTTTTGGCGTTGCGCCTCCGCCTTTTTCATAAATAGTGATGCCAAAATCGTCTGGAGATACTTCGATTCGTTGGATTGTGCTGGCCTTCCGAGAAAGCTTCACGAAACACTGAAAGAGAAGCTCGCTCAACTCTTTGGACTTTGATTCTTGAAGCTCCGTTACATAATCATCGAGCACATCTCGTACAGCTTGTGCGATTCTGACTCGGCTTGATTGCTCCTCGACAGAACGTCTCCTCTTATCTCGCTCATCGAGAACTCGTTTGCACTCTGTAAGCTTCCACTCAAGTTGCCGGATTTCCTCAGCGTCCTTCCACATGTGCTCCTCTTGTTGGCCAAGCTCCCGACTTAATTCTTTAATTTTATGCATCAATGGTGATAAAACGTCATCGTCTGGCGCCCGATTATACAAATTCTCTGCGTGCCGAAGCTGTCTCGTATACACCTCCAATTTCTTAGTAGAGGTTGAAAGCAGCTTAGGGACGTCATACAGTGCTTGATGAGTCCACGCGAAGATCTTCTGTTGATCGCGCGGCGAGAGCTGATGGACCGGCACGTAATCATGAAAGTCGCTAGAGGGCATTGCCTGTTTTGCGATCGCATCTTCAAGCTTCTGCTGAACCTTATGCTGTGATTGCTTTGTAATATTCAGATCTGTCCAAAAAGAACTAGATTTGATATGTTCGCTCAGCTCGGTTGTCAGCTTGTCAAATAACCTTCTCGCATTTTGGTACTGCAGGAATCGCTCCTCTTTAAGAAGATTTTCTTTGAGCCGGTTACAGTACTTTGGGGTGAAAGCGAAGGGAAGGAGATTTGAGCAAAGCTCCCGAATGTTATTCCGTTCGATCTCGATGTCGTGATCGAGCTGATTTATCTCGAATTTCCGCTGCATTCGCTTCTTTGCAAAACCGCCCCCCTCTTGCGCAATTTTAGCCTCAAAATGTTCAATCTGCCCAACTACCTGATCATGTAAAGCCTTCTTTTGCGCAAGCGCTTGCTGGGAGTACTCCAGCTGTTCTAGTAAGAGCTTCTCGGTGGCTTCCAGCTCCTCGCCGCTAGTTGTGTTTTCTGCGTCACGCTGCGCTTTCGCGTGTCGCTCAGAATAGAGTTTTAAATCTGTTTGTAGTTGTTCAACGAGGTTCAGGCCTAACAACGCTTTAAATGATTCTTTCAGCTGAGATTCATTATCTTCATGATCTGCCAATCGTTTTATTTTCTCACCGTCAAAGAAAAAAAGCTGAGAGATCCCAGGAGGTATAAGTTCGTTGACGAACTCTTGCCATTGCGAAGGGTCGAGGTCTGGAACCTCTATTCCGTTTTTCGTGATGCTTAGCGACTCATCAATTGAAGATCCATGTCTTTTCCACGAGCGTTGCACCTCGTAGAGTTCTTGTTGCCCAAGATGTGAATACTCAATTTCGAGCGCGACAGAAGCGTGGTCTAGTTGGAGCGATGATCCTGATATCCTATGAAAAATACTCGCAATATAGTGGTCATAGTCTCGTTGCCGCCGTTTGAATGGTCCAATATTGTTTCCATAAAGACAAAGCCGTATGGCTTGGAAAAGCGTCGTTTTTCCCGCGCCGTTTTTACCGCCGATCAGAATGATAGGTTTTTCCGCTCCGTCGTTTTGAGATGGTCTAAGATCAAACACATGCATCCCTTTGAAAAGCCCAATGTTCTGAACGACGAGCTTTGTTATTATCATGGCATTTTCTGCTCGTCATTTAAGATTTCGTTTTCAGAACGCCACTCCTCACCTAGTACACTTCCGATTCTTGAATAGACTGAAGATCGTCGGCTCATACCTTGAACCTGATATTCGACATCGAGGAGTTTTGTAACAAGGCGTAACGGCACCTTGTGATTTGCACAAATTTTCTCTAACAAGGCTGCTTCTTTGGCAGAATAGGTACCCAAATCCTCATCAATCCATTTCAGGTCCTCACCAACGTTTTGACGATATATCTTAGGTACAGTATCGTTCCAGTCTCCGCGCTCCATTCTCCAGATACGCCTAATCAAGTGAAGTTCGTCTGGGCGAATCAATTTAAGGGTGGAATCGGGACCTTCCTTTCGCACTTGGTTTTGGACGGTCAATAATTTTTCCAGTAGTGTTTTACAGTATTCGAGTTTGTACGGTCCACGTATGACTGCCCCGCTGCCATTCCTGTGAAACTTGACAGTTCCATTCCTTCGTTTGTATTCTCGATAGAGGTGCTTTTTATTAGGAATTTGCGTCTCTGTTAGCATGTTGCGGTATTCAAGCAGCGGTTCGAGCCACACTTCCCCACTGTCGATTAAAGCTTGCACAGATTTATCTTCCTTTACCAATGTGCAAACCCAGCATCCGAAGCGGCTGTTTCCGCACGGAGGTGTATCTTTGTCGACAACGAGCGGACATTCTCCTGCTTCACTTGCGCTTTTGTAAAGGGCAAGTAAATCGCGATTGTTGCCCCCCCACGGTGAAGGATTTTGTAAGAGGTATAACCACACGTCATCTACCGAAAAGTCCTCGATTGGTGTATATACAAAAGACTGCGGAAACTTTGCGTGTCGAGAGAGCAATTTGCCTTTAATCTTGTAAAGATTCATCACTTGAGCCCGGGTTGCGCTTTCAGATTTACGGACTCCCAAAACGAGTACAATTTCGCCGTGCTCAGAAACCTTTTCAAGAATGAATCGATCTGCGGGCATGATCTTAAGACGGTCTGTGCACCAGCGAAAAACCTGCGATGGCGCAGGATACCCCCGACCTATTAAGTTCACCCAAAATGTGTCGTTTGTCTGAGGGTGTAACTTTGTCGCAGATATCGGTAGGTGTTCGCGCTTTGCTATGTCATTGACCTTCGCCAACGTGTTATTAATATAATCAACGATTGCTGGAGTTTCTACAAACGTGTCGCTGCTAATTACGTATACCGGCTTTTTCCTTTTTTCATCAGGCAACGCTAGAAGCGCATTCCATACCAATTGCAGTGCTGTAGTCGAGTCTTTTCCGCCGCTATACCCGATTACCCAGGGCCGGTCGTCACTTACGTAAACAGACCGGATCTCCTCGTAGATGTCGTCAATACTCCTCGTATCGAACACAGAAGGTTCTGTGGTGAGCGGTCTTGTACTCATTTAAAGCCTACCGTATGCTCTTAAAACGGGCTTCCATATGGTCCTCTTCAGGCGTCAATTTGACACCTAAGATCATTTTTATGGCGTTTGTTGTAAGGATTAGGTTCGTTTGAGATTTATTTATTCGCCCTCCAATCATTGCCCTTCCTTCCCATAGCTGGACATTTGAGCGCGACCAATCGACATCTTTTAGCTTCTTTAGTAATTGTTTCCATTCCAACGGGTATTGGTTAATCAACGCCCTACCTGCAATTCCGAGGGCATGAAGAATGACTCCGTGTGCGTGCACATAATCTCTCCGAAGTTCTCCACTGCTCACTTCCCTGTCTATCGCCAGTCTCCACTCTGGGATGTTATTCGCAACTTCACACCAAAAATCGTGCGCAAGCTTCCGATCCTCTTTTGCAGTCTCTTTAGTTGTGCCTGGCTTTCCGATGAGCTCTTTCGTTGCTTGGTAAATGCTGCTAAGCGTAAACAGCTTAATAGAACGATTTGAGATTGTCGTTTTTTCGAAATCGGTAAGCCCCTTAAATATGGGAACTGAATCAGCTAACTCTACGGCGAGGCGAGCGAGCGGGTCGCGACTGTCGTAGAGTATACCCAGCGACTTCGTAGGAGGCACGGCGTTCTTGTTAAGATCTGCAAACATCTGTTGGCTTTTTTTCAGTCCTGTGTCAAGGAATAGGACGACTGAAATCGTTTCGTGTCCCATCTCAGGTCGCGCCTTCAATGCTTCTTCAATAGCTGCTCGCCGATGCTGGCCATCATTGATCACAAATCGAGCCGTAAGTGGAATCACTAACACTCCGACCTTATTATACTGACCCTGTTCGGCGTACGGAATGAAGTCTACTTTGCCATCGATCGACGCAGTAAGTGAAGAAAAAACGTAATCAGTCGGATTGTTGACAATATAATTAGCGATCGCAGGCACTCTGGCATAGTTGAGAATTCGTTGCGCTCGAAGCTTTGGAGGGATCTCACTCTCATCGAAAAGAAAGAGTCGCGGAATCAAATTGAGCGGGAACATCGTGATGTAGTACTCCCTACCCGCTTGAATACCACGAATCGCTGGAAACTGGAGATTGATTGTTTCGCGAGACGTTTGTTCGTAAGCCTGATTTAGCGCCATGCCAAACAATACTGTGGAAGTTTTATATTAATTTTTGGAAGTTAAAATATTTTGTTTGGAAGTATGTATATTTGAAGGAAGAGAGGAGTAATTTGGTGACGTTTTTGTTAAGTGGCCTATACCGAACAGCCCTATAAACCCGTTGGACTGGAGTGGGCTTATTGGTTTGAGGGGATGCCGTTGTCGGTTCATCGCTTTTTCCGCGGCTAATTTTTGCATAATTGGCTTTGTATGAATTAAACTCTCTCTCGGGTCGCCGCTAATCAGGATTAACAGTAGCGATGTCCCAAGAAAGTATTTCTCATACGGAGAGATCTGCAAGGCGCAGCTTCGAATAGCAAGGTTAATCCTTATATAATCAAGATTAGCCTACCATCGTACTGCAGAGGAATCTATAAAGTTCAATAATATAGGAACGCGTTGTTTGAAGGACGAATCAATTATGCGACGGTGTGTTATTTGAGTAATGCAGTCCTGGCAATTGGCGCCCATCCTGAGAACGTAAATTTGGTTGCTATGCGGCGCTTATCACAAAAGCTTGATTTTTTTTTATGACTTCTCGAATTGATATCAGATCGGGTTTCCTATACAAATTATTCTTTCATCCTTCTATACACAGATGCCAAGTGGCACAAGACATTCGGCTGTCCGGATCTCGTGAGCAACTCCTAATTCAGTTTGACGACCTCAAAAAAATACACATTGCCAAGGGCATATTCTTTAACTCTCTGACATTCGCATGCAATGAAGGTAAAAGCTATAGGCTAAATGGTCTTTCATCTTCTGACGCAGAGAAGGCTCATTCTTGCATCCGACGCTTGTTCTTTCAGCGCACTATCGACTCGGCATGGCCTCAAATCACGTCTGCCTACTCGTCCTGGCGCTCGGTCTTAAACAGCCCTCATTATGTAACGAATACGATGTATGCAGAATGGGTGAGCAATTATCACAATCTAGACTTTTTGAAGGATGCACAATCAGACATTATCGAATTGCCGAAAAACGACAGGGCGGAAATCATACTTGAGCTTCAGAATGCAATAGGACGAGGGCGGGAAATCGTGGATGCGCGGAACAATATGCACGTCTCCAGAGAACTAAACGCCTATCGCAATTTTTTGAATGAGGTGGAAAAATATCCGCTCACGGATAACCAGCGCCTAGCCGTGCTGCATGATGAGGACTGTAATCTGGTCGTAGCTGGCGCAGGAACCGGGAAAACAAGCACCATCATCGCCAAGGTAGGATACCTGCTGGAGGCGGGGTTGGCATCTCCCGATGAAATACTGCTTCTCGCCTTTACGCAAAAAGCGGCCAAGGAGATGCGTGAGCGAATCGAACATAAATTCAAGGCCACGCTGAATGTACGGACCTTCCATGCCTTGGGGCTTGAAATAATCGGTGAGGCCACTGGAAAGAGGCCATCTCTGTGCAAAGAGGCGGAAGACGCCTATATCATGCGCGAAACTTTGAAGCGCCTTGTCGAAGACCTGCTGAAAGACGGTGATTTCAGGCGCAAATACTTATCCTTCCAAGTCTATTACAGGGTTCCGTACCGCCCTACCTGGAAGTTTGATTCGCTATCGGATTACAAAAATTACCTCAGATCGAATGATATCAGAGCACTCTCTAGAGATCGCGTTAAGTCGTTTGAGGAGTGCGTGATTGCCAATTGGCTTTACACGAACGGTGTCTCATTCGAGTATGAAGCAGATTACGAGGTCGAAGTGGCCGACAGGGAGCACCGACAGTACAGGCCGGATTTTTACCTGCCTGACCACGGCATATATATCGAGCATTTCGCCATCGACAAGGACGGGAATACTCCTTCCTTCATCGACCAGCAGCGCTATACGACTGAGCTAGCATGGAAACATAAACTTCACGAAGGCAACCAAACGCGCCTAGTCGAGACCTATTCGTGGCAGCAAAGCGATGGCACCCTCCTTGCGGAGCTCGAGCAAAAGCTTCGCAGAGCCGGGGTATTGTTTAAGCGTATGCCTGACTCTGATGTGCTTAAGAGAATCAATGAACTGGGCCAGGTAGATGCCGTGATCAGCCTTTTGGCCTCATTTCAAAGCTTGTTTAAAAGCAGTGGGGACAAGCTGAGCGAAACCCGAAAAAAGCAAATAGCTCCGACGACCCGCAGCGCGCGATCACCTTTCTAGACATCTTTGCTTCTGTTAACGACGCATACGAGAAACTGAACCAGAAGAAGCGACAAATCGATTTCGACGACATGATCGCCTTAGCAACAAGCCATGTTGTCGAGGGCCGCTATAGCTCTCCATTCAAGTACATCCTTGTCGACGAATTCCAAG
Source organism: uncultured Methanomicrobia archaeon (assembly GCA_964355295.1). GTDB lineage: Archaea > Halobacteriota > Bog-38 > Methanoflorentales > Methanoflorentaceae > Methanoflorens. Next base: position 7,644 of record CAYHCZ010000010.1, on the reverse strand, counting down.
ATATGGCTTCGGGAAGGGCAAGACTGCTCCTGGCACTGCGGGATCAGGTGAAGGGCACCCGGCTGTTCTGCGTAGGCGACGACTGGCAGTCTATTTATCGGTTCACCGGAAGCGACATCTCCTTTATGACGCAATTCAGTCAGAATTTCGGATACACCAAGCGGACTGACCTGGACCGGACGTTCCGTTTCAACAATAAAATAGAGCATTTGAGCACACGATTCATCTCAAAGAACCCAACTCAGCTCAATAAAGAGCTCCAGCCCAACTCCCGTACGAAAGATCCCTGCATCTTCTTGTATTTGAGGCAGAGGCAACAAGATGCTCTAGGAGACATCCTCGCTGAGATATATCAAAACAGCGACACGGGACGGTCTGTTTTTGTTTTGACCCGGTACAACTTTCAGATTCCGACTCAGGATGTCCAGGATACGCTCGCAGCGCAGTTCCCGCGCCTGAAGATTTCATTTATCACGGCCCATTCCTCTAAGGGACTGGAAGCAGATTATGTCATAGTGGACAAACTCAACAGTGGACGATATGGATTTCCAACTGAGATCACGGATGATCCGCTCCTTGATCTTGTCTTGCCCGCCGCGGACCAGTATGAGAATGGGGAAGAACGACGGCTGTTCTACGTGGCTGTGACTCGAGCGAGGAAAAGGGTGTATCTAGTCGCCGATGTCGCATACGCATCCGCATTCGTTCATGAAATTCTTAAAGATAAAAATTATGACGTATCCGTGTGTGGGGACTTAAGCGGATCACCGGTTCTCTGTCCCTCCTGTCAAAGCGGGTTTTTAGTGCCGCGAACAAATGAAGTTACAAATGTCTTGTTTTATGGCTGCTCCAATTATCCCTTGTGCACATATGCTGAGGATGCGTGTCCACATTGCAGGCGAGGGCCCTTCCTCCTGAGGGACGAAGACGTGCTTTCCTGCGTGGCATGTGGCCATGAAGCGCGTGTCTGTCAGCGCTGCAAAAGGGGGCGCATGGTAAAAAGACATGGGAGATATGGTGAGTTCTATGGCTGTACTATGTATTCATCGGAGATGCTGCGGTGTAATCATACAGAAAATATAGAATCACACGAGTTTTATTAAGAGGCTGAGAGGATTTTTGGCTCTTAAGATTCTATATAATCATGCCTGGTACGAGGCGCGGGGGAAACGCAAGTCGGGAAACGTTGACGGTGTTAATGGAAGCAGAAGGAATGGCAATCATCAAGGGACCTTTGTAAAACGACGACTACGCCAACGTGCCGTTCTAGCAGGGCACGCGAGGGAGCGTTTTCGTGCTTCCTTCACATTTTATCACAATCGTGTTTAGAGTCGTAGTCCTCTTGAGCCTACAACGGTTCTTTTTTATCTCCGCCTGATGTAGGCGACAGTTTTTGAGCTTTTTGCAGTTTTTTCGCTGGGCGATATAACCACGAGAAAGGCGAGTGCCCCTGCGTGAACCGTCTGATAGATTCGGGTTGATAACCCAGCAAGTTTTGAAAAGGTATGAGGGAGCCTGATCGTCGGATAGTTGTAACCTTCTTTTGCGTAATGAAGTGAGATTTTACTGCGGTGGATCTCCATCAGCACATTTTCTGCGCATTGACCGTTGGCAACAGGATTATGGCAAGTATCAACAGCTAGCATAATAAACAGCACATCGTTGGCACCTTAGTTTAATCTTTAGGCGCGTTGTATATTCAGAATCATCCGGTCAAGCGAATATATGGTCCTACCTAAATGCTATATCTGTAACTCTGAGATAACCCAAGCAAACAGATCTGCTGAACATATATTGCCAAATTGTATAGGTGGGCGAAAGTCAAATGAGCTAATTTGTCGCAATTGTAACAGTCTTTTCGGCCACGACGTAGACAAAGAACTATGTGAGCAACTGAACTTCATAGCGAATAGACTCAACATCAAACGAGCGAGAGGGGCTCCCCGACCTATCGTGGGGAGGACATCTGATTCCTCTCCTTTTATCTGGGAAGCTGGACAGGAGCCGCGAAGATTGGTAACTGTAGACCGCACTGACGTTGACGGGCATCAAATCTACAAAATAAAAGGCAGTGCTGGCAGCAAGGAACTAAAGCGTATCATCAGAGATTTTCAGAAAATTCCGAATGCAAAAAAAATCAGTGACGCTACGACACAGGAGGATTACATTACAGACCCGCTCTCCTTCGATTTAGGTGGGAAGGCTGATCGCGCAGTCGTGAAAATAGCTGTAAATCTGTGGATGCTTGAAGGAGGGGATCGCTCTCAAATTGAAAATCTGATCCCTTTTATCAGAGACGGCGATAGAGATACCCATCGCGTTTCTTTCTACTATCCAGAAAAGGCGACCGAAAACCACTTCGATGAGTTTTTTGATGACATACTTCACACGGTGCTTGTTAAGGGTGATAGTAAGGAAAGAATTCTTTACTCATACATTGAACTTTTCAGCGCCATAAAATACCTCGTGCTGCTCCGTGATGATTACTCTGGTCCAGAAAGGAAAATAGAATATTCGTGGGATGTCATAAACCGCAAGAAAATCAACAAGAGCTTGGATTTTAGCATTTCGAGGAAGCAAATATTGGAAATGATGGCCCCTCACACTATACCGCTCGAGTCAATGCGGATACACTTGCACAAGTTGTATCGCACAACCGTGATCATGCAGAAATGTGCTGAGCTAGAACGATCGTTTGAGAAGTGCTCAAACGATGTCTTAAAACTTTTTGTAGAGTTGCCAATTACGCTAAATTACCTGCACGTTTTTGCACTAGGGCGCAAGGGCTTCTTGATAGAGATCTATAATCAGATGCTGCGTGGATTTGTGTTGTGGGTAGGTTCGGCACGCTTAAGCACTGACGCGATGCCAGCAACGTGCAGTTTTTTGGCTCTGCGAGGCACGTCGCTTGAAATTGCTAAAAATATCTTTCTAAGAAAATATCCTGTTGGTGCGGTAATTAACAGAAAATCATTGCTTGTATTCACAGTTGAACTTCTTTCACAAATAACTGGCTACATGGGAGGAGACGAGAGACAGGCAATGGAGATGTTTGTGCGACGTCATAAGCTAAGCAAAAATAGCAAGGTAGTCGGATAATCATAACCACTTTTTGCGCGGTGAAGCGAGATTTTGCTGCTGTGAATCTCAAGCAACTCGTGTTTGGGCAGCGCAACATCAGCGAAAAGCTCTGATTAATGTTCTGCGCTTAGCATAATGGTAGATGGGGCCGGTGCTGAGCACTTAATCCTTATGATTAGCCGCGCTCGACTAAGCCTGCAAGCAGACGCAAGCGGATCTCCCTTAGCAGTGCATTCATAGAAGGTTCGAGAGGATGCACTAATGTTCTCATGGATTCTCAATTTGTCGCATTATACGAACTTTTTTAACCATCCACAAGTGATACAGGCAATTAAGCCGCTATTAGACGGAAAAGGTGACAGCGAACCCCTGTTTGGATACAACTCGTTCGTGATGTAAATCAAGCGATAACAGATTCCTCTTGCTCGCATAGCTTCACATTTCGTTCTTGGTGATTTAAGAAAGTTTACTGAACATTATGGCGATAATATCCAATGGGATCAATCAAATCGCGCCTACATTTTGACACATGGTGTAAGCGGAATCGATTGGAAGCACTACAAACATCCTTTGCCTGAGCACGTTTTTGACGTTTATATGCAATATTGGAGAGATCCAAACTTCAAGGTTTGAGGCACTTCTTTCACCTAAAAGTTGTTAATTAGTGCATTCATTCGATTGGCGCTAAATGCCGACAGCTGTCAACTTGCTGCACTAATCTTAGCAAGGCGACAATTTTTGATCTTCGATCCAACTTCTTAGTTTACCTCTCGTTTTAAACTCAATGCTTCGTTTAATGAGCGTCATTATAACATCGTTCGCTATCCCCCTCAGATCTTCTAGATGTGATCCCAAATGGCGGCAATAATTTGTTTTTGATCGACTGACACGACGTTGCACAAACCCACCGTGCACGATTTCGCTCCTGCAGTCATAGATCTGCACTACTTGCTTTTTTAGTTGTTTCCGCGCTTCCAAATCGCCCTCTAGCAATATCGCGCATCCTTCGGATATAGCCTCAGCTATTCGGTTTTTTCCAGGTGTTAGAAAATTCTCTAAACACATAGTTAGACATACTAGTTCGATTTCTTTTTTAGGTTGGACTTGAGATATCGCAAACCAATGCAAGCCATCTAATATAGCTTGCTCAATTTCGCTACGGTGCTTTTTCTTGATGATATCTGAGACTTCGAAAAAGCCGATTTCTCGCAACGCTGTTTCATCATCTGGCGGAAATCGTAGCGAATGCATAGCACCTGTCCTAGTGAGATGGGTTACTACCCCGCGGTCTGAAGCCGAAAGAAGCAGAGCACTTCGATGCCCGCTTATCAATTCCCCCTGGAGACCCAGCGCCATCTCGCGACCGATCTCATAATTGTACGCATAATATCGCAGCAAGTCCAAAACATACGTACTCTCCTCTTCAGCAATCTCGCTAGCTTTGTCTTCTTCTGCGCGAATCCTATAGACTGCACAAGCCGTCGTGCTTTGCAGATTAAATCCAACCAGAAAATGCTCTGCAGCTTGTGCTAGCGCATCGTCAGATTTGGGAGGGTTACGTGTAGAGGCTAAAATCGAACTCACTTCGTCCCGCAGCGTGCCTCTAAGCTCGTCATTGACTGCCATCATTTCGGCTTTTCCAATGTGGATAGCTTTTTTACTTGAAATCTGGATTCCCACGAGAGGAGTGTAAACCGTCCACTCTTGAGAGGCTTCTTGATGAAACTGCTTCAGCACCCTATCTAAGCGATTGCGAGCGATTTCGATGTCATAAGAGCTCTTTACCGAGTCGGTTACAGCTTCATCGGGACTTTGCAAGACTTCTTTAATCACATCTCTTAGTGTGTTGTGCACATGTTGCCATGAAAGCCGATTGTACCACCAGTTCTTATTTGCCACCTCGTCTACCAATTTGTAAAACCTTGTGAGATTCTCGCCGACCAACCCATAAACAAAAAGGGGCGAAGGTGACGGAAAGATGATCATGCCAGATTTCTTTTTACGCCGAGCGATTGGCGGTAAGTCAAAGAAGTTTTCTTCACCCAGCTTCTTCAAATCTGCAATGATTGCGCATATTTGCTTCGCTAGACTGTCTCTAAAAGCCGCACAATGGTCATTCGCCACTTCACACACCACGTTTAATTGGAGCGTTCCACCCTGAAAGGATTCTAAAACGCTTTCTAATTAGCTGACAACAAATCTTATGTTCTTATAGTTTTTTCACGTCCTTAAAGAATATAAGAAAGACCTTAAAGAAGTGCTTTGTAAACTTATTAAAGAAGAGCTTAAGATCTCTAAAACATTAGAGTCACGGTATTTAATGTGGAGCTCAAACCGAGAGGCTACTCTTCCACTTCTTTGGCCTCACAAAGTTCGCCGTACCCACAAAATAGGCAGGCATCATAAGAAGGCTGAGCATTGAATGACCCGCTTATGACCTGCTGAATGATTCCTTCAAGTCGAGCTTTTTGCTTTTCGAGGTTTTGTGCGTCTGGCTCGTAATCCACCATGCGTCTCTTCTTAAGATACAAAAGTGAGCATCTCGGTTCATTGATAAGCTGAGGTCATCTGGCTGGCAGCCACTTTATTCTAATAACTTTAATCTCTTCTACTGGCGCCTGACAGAAATTATTGGCCCAGCCGTGGTTCTTTCGCGAATGGGCATAATTCACAAAAACATGACCGGTTTATAACGCTCCGCATACCAGCACGCCAACACTAGCGCAGTGACTAAGCCGTCATGGGTGCCAATCTTTAATGCACCATATTGGTCATGCCCTTCTTCGCTTACGTGAATCTCGTAGTTGAGCAGTTCCTCGATGAGCTTCTCCCTCATATGTTCCTCCTGTAAAAGTGTGAGATGCTGCAAAAACAAGGGTTGAACCTGCAAAGCTTAATTTTTTGCATCTAGGTATTATGCGAACTGCGCAAGGATTAACCGATTTTACGGTTGTTTGGACATCTATGAAACTTCAACATTCACAGTTAGTAGGAGACAGGTTGAACAATCTGTCGTTGCTGGGGGCGCATTCGAAAACAATATTAAAACTTCATATAATCAGCCCATAAAGCCACTACTTGCGGTGCTCGGCGTCTTGTGACGTTGTAAATGCAATAAATGTCTCGACGTTATTATCCGTCACGTTTGCGGATTTATTGAGATCCGTCCATTCTAAGTGTGCTGATATACTATTTTTCCAAGTGAGGGCCTACGCCTCTGCAAAAGCTGTTCTAAACGAAATATTCATTTGGCTTGTCGTTTCATTAAGTACTAGCGACCGGTGTGCGAATCGTAATGTCCGAATACTATTGACGGTTTGTGCAGACATTAGGCGCTGTTTTTCGAGTCACAAATCGAAGGAAGGAACAAACAGAGGAGGAGGTATGTATGGCGTGGATGGTTAGAGCAGGTAAGTATAGTGAAGAATCACATGCAGCGTGGCATAAGAGCGTCGTTACTCTAGGTTGGAACAACTTGCCGGATTTTTCTAACAAAAACAGAGAAGAAATAAGGGATTTGTTTAAAGAATATTGTCCACACTACCCGGACAGTTGGCCTAACTGGGTGGGTCAAGTGTTCGCTTTCGTGAGACTTATTCAAATCAGCGATTTGGTTGTGCTACCCTGTAAGCTGGAGAAATCCATCGTGGTTGGAAAAATAATTGGAAATTACAGTTACCAGGATTTAGGGCAAGATATAATACATTATAGACGTGCGGAATGGCTCACACCGCTTATTCCTAGAACGGAACTCTCCCCTGATACTTTAAGATACTTTGACCGCCCACCAACCGTCTACGAGTTGAACCCCGATGCTGAGCAGGTCGTACAGGAGCTCATCGATGTTCATCGAAAAAAGAAGTGAACAGAACATATTTAGAGGTTCTGAGATTTAAGCCCGACTCAATTTATAGCAAATTATTTTCTACCATCCTATTGGAGTGGGAAACTGTGGCTTCGTTTTGCAAAAACTGCGGTTCTAAGCTTTCGTTTGTTGAGCACTTACATAGCAACAGCCTTTGCAATGATTGTCAAACGTCATTGGAAGGGTTCTCATCGAATTTCAAAACTGATGCATATTGAAGAGGGGTTAGGCCGCAATTCGGACCGGCGACCTCCGCCATGTCAAGGCGATGTCATAATCGACCGAGTTGTGAAGTCGGACTTACGATTTTTTTAGTGGCATTTGCTACCTCAACACAACAACGGCTTACTGACGCGACGACCAGTCTCTTCTACGTGTGCTAGCCCAAGAGCTAGGAATTTTTAATCTCCTTCTCTTCGCAGAGGGCTTCGTAATCACAGAATCGACACGTTTGGTACGCCGGGCTTCCGGGAAATCGTTCTTGAAGAACCTCATCGATCATGCTTGTTAGTCGCGCCTTCTGTTTTTCAAGCTGCTCTCTATCGGGAGCATAGTCCACCATCTTTTCATGCTTGACGTAAAAGAGTGAGGCTCTAAGTGGAAGGGCGCCAAACTTTTCCAGGATAGCAAGGCAGTAAACGTTCATCTGTATGTTCTCTTTAATGCTATTCTTCGTTTCCGACTGATAACCAGTTTTG
>CAYHCZ010000009.1:0-34865 GCA_964355295.1 uncultured Methanomicrobia archaeon | reverse complement strand
GGTCGCACGTTTCGTCGCCGGTTAGTATCCCCGACGGTATGCGGTCAAGGTGTATATCGCAGGTGATTTTCCGACTAAGATTTCGATGATAGCGAACGCATTTGTTGCATATTGGCATATAAAAGCCATCATCAGAGCTTTTATCATAGGGATGTTGGCCAAACATTGCCCGTCCCACTTGGCTCCATTCCGTTATTACTCGCCTTTCGATAGACGGATCGTTACTCGGAAAAACCGCGTACTGACGAAGCAGAAGCAGATCAATCAGGTATGGGATCATCTCTACGTCGCTTTCATCGCTGGTTTGTATATGTTGTTCGGGGTCACGATTCACATCTGCTTCGTTCATCACGAATGAGTCACCATCTTTGATAAACCGAACGACGTAGATGCAATAACCTGTCCAGCTGCGGTGGAAATATAAGGCATCATGTTCCCAAAAGACGAACCACTTGTCTTCCATCTGTTGAGGGACAAGCCCTGTTCGTATTTTACGCATCTCGATTGATGAGAACCGTCTATTGAGAGCAATCGTCGTGCGCTTAGATGGAAGTGCCTCGGTTTTCCAGTTACTACGCTTTGCAGTGTTCATTTTAACTTGCCGTAATTCATATTAGTCATACAATAGCGACGCTCCCATTGCCGAGTGCTATTATTCCCTTTTGCATTCAGCTACAACGTTTAAAAGCTCGTTAAAATCGTCAATTTGGTAATCTGCTTTCGCCTGCTGCATCTGTCCGTATTTTGCGAGACAGGTCTTCATTCCAGCTAATCTTCCACCCTGTACATCTCGCTCAGGCCAATCACCGAGCATAAGACACTCTTCTGGCCGTACTTCCAGCTGATCGCAGATGAGTAAAAAAGGCTCCTTTGCTGGCTTTCGCTTTCCAGTATCCTCGTACGTCACAACTGCATCAAAAAAACCATCTAAACCCGCTTCGTTTAACCGCATCCACGCCTTTAGCTTGACACCGTCGCTTACAATGCCAAGCTTGAATCCCTGTCGCTTTAACTCGCTAAGGGTGTCCTCGACGCCAGAATATGGATTTAGATGAAGGTATTTCTCTTTCAAATATGCGTTAACAGCGGAAGCAAGAATTCGATAGTCAACCGTTTTGTATTCCTGCTTTAGGTACTCCTCGAACGCATCATCTGATTCTATTCCGTGCTCGAGATAAAACGTAAAAAGCCTTTCAGAGAGGTCTTCTGGAGCTTCGTGCAATCCGGCTTCAATCATCGCATTGGCTGCAGCAGTAGAAGCTGCCTTTTTCATGCTCAAGAAGTCGATGAGCGTATTGTCTATATCAAAAATGATTGCGTTTATCATAATCGAAACGTCTTTGTCTATCATTAGTATGTCTTAAAAAGGTTAATAGTTATGAGAGTCGTCGACTATGAGATAGAGTGGCTCGGTCCTTACCGATTTTACGGAACCAAGAGCGATATGCTATTCGCTCAGCCAGCGGCGCAACAATCTGGGCTCTATCTCTGGACCATTCCGTTCGACGATCGGTATCTCACTTACTACGTCGGCGAGACTGGGCGATCTTTTATTGCGCGTTTTACCGAACACGTGCAATGCTGCCTACACGGATACTACCGCATCTATGACCCGCAATTGTTTGCTCGAGGAGAGAAGGTACTTATTTGGGAGGGTATGTGGAAAGCGGGTACTCGTGATCGGATTGGTGAATTCCTAAACCGTTATACAGAATTATCGCCGCGCAGTTATGAGTTCTTAGGGTTGTTTAGGATATTTGTTGCACCTATCGATGCTAAAAGACGCATTAGAGAGCGTATAGAGGCGAAAATAGCCGAAGAACTATCACAACAATCTGGGGCGATTCGTAAATTTCCAAATGATGATATCAAATACAAGCCAAAACGTTCCGATGAAGCCCCCATTTCCGTGGCTATGAGCGGTTCTGAAAGCATTCTTGGCTTGGGTCATTTATTGACATTTTCAGCGTAAAGCAGTTTGAAATTGGTTGACGCCGTCTGTCAATATTCACGCCGCACGCTCAACAGGTCACTTCTGCGTGGGATCGATCCCGAACAGATGTGTGCTTTTTTAACTTAACAGCTACCGTTAATCGTTATACTGTTTGCCTATCTCTAACAATTTACGTGTAATTCTTCTATTTGTAAAACCCCAGTCTTGTGGCTTCAACTTGTGAAAGCAATACATCTAGTTTCTTCACGTTGGGAAGCATATAACGAACTATGTCCGGATCCATTACATATATCACTTTATCTTCTGAGGCTAGCTGCGCATGGAGAGTCTCCAGCTCATTGGGCTTAGTGTACGATTGCGTAGCCTGTGTCGCGAAGGCTCCGCTCACAGTTAATTTTGATGCGTAGCTTGTCTCAATCGCTGATCGTTCTTTATCTATCGCTAATCGCTCTTGCTCTATTGCTAATCGCTCCTTTTCTATCGCTAATCGCTCTTGCTCTATTGCTAATCGCTCTTTTTCTAATGCTGATTCCAATTTATTCAGTTCCAATTGTCCATTGGACATCTAATCACCTCACCAAATTCCACTAAAACAGCCGATCTCCAGAATGATTATTGTTAAGAGACCTAGAGAAAATGTTACAAACATTACTTGTGCAAATACAACTTTGTCTTCAACCTTTCTGCTGTTATTGCTATTGAAGCGAGAGAGGCTTGTTGCGATGCCCCCTGGGATATCGGCGTTGGGTTTAGTGCTCAATGTGAGCAGCTCTGCTGTAGATACCATCTCGAATGGCTTGAAGTAGAACGCAGCTATTCCGCTGCAAATTGATACAACAATACAATATAATGAATGCACAAATAGCAGGCGGATGAGGACGGGGCTCTGCGTTAGCAAGCTAATGAAATCTTTGTTTATTACGAGTCCAAGGATTACAAATGAGAATCCAAGCATAACACCAATTTTTGTGTCGATAGAGTTCGCCATATTTATTGTTAAATCGAATCGTCTTCTAATTTCAGTTATAACGTCAGCATCCATAACGATGACCTCCTCGACGCCACATAAGCGGCTGTTTCATTTTTAAGCAGGTAAACGAACTACGATTACAACAAGAAACCTGAAAAAACAACTCTATAGTGATAGCTGCAAAAGAGATGCGCGCGTGCATAACGACGCCATCGATTTATGTTGTTATGTAGTCCGCTGATAATAAAAGTTGTTGCGTTCGATTCTGTCGATGGGTGCAAGAGGCAAAGGTAGGCTTAACTATACTAGCAAAAAGTTAGGATCAAAATCAATATCATACCTCAATCGCGACCTAGCCAAACCAAAAGCCCCACCGCAGATATGCACCGCCAATTACGACTAACAATATCAACGCGATTAAGATTATAGTCCCTATCCACCATTTCGTGTCCATGTTTTACCTTCTCTTGAACGTGCCAAGACAGATTTGCTAGTATCAGCAGTGACTTAAAAATTCCTATTCTTTTTTCGAGCCACCAAAAGAGTCTAGCCCAGTTTTTTTAAAATCACTAAGAACGAACTGAATGCTGCGCTGGTGTTTGTACACCGTTACCGCATCATTTGTATTTTTGGCGTATCGTTTCGTAGTTAGCGCTGATTCCAAGTTCTTCCCAGAGGCCCGTCACCCATTGTTCATCAGTCAATCTATAGTTAGAATAGTGAGTGTAATATTTGGCATTGATATCCCCCAATTGGTCTAAGAAATGTTCCCTTAACTGTTTCCCAATCTCGGAGTGGTATACTCCAAGAATTACATAGACAGTCTCTTTTGTTGTGCCAATGTCTAAAATCTCTTCAAGAAAGAGAGAAACATTTTCGTTCACTACCTCAGGCGTCAAATAGTCTCGAACTTTTGTTGAGTTCGCTTCCTTAATACCCTTGAACAGGTCGGTCAGATAAGACCCACGAAGAGTCGTGTCATTGCAGGCATACTTGAGTTTCCGGTCGTGCTTCCAACCCCTAAAGTTTGCCCAAGGTCCGTGTCCTACATACCCTTCCTTCCTCGATGCATTGTATGCGATGAATACATGTTTTGCGTTCAGTTCCTCGATGTGCGATTCAATAATTGTCGGATCAGCTTCATCTTCATAATTCCAAATGGCCCAACTAGAGCAGTCGCCGTATTTCTGACGAAGTCTTACATATTGTGTTTCATCCATGGCAAAGGGTTCCTATTTTTCCTTACAATTCCCACTCTTTTTTTCATAATAACTTACCCATATTTTGTAGCATCATCACATTAGACCAAGATCTATAGTAATGCGGTATTGAAGTTTAGTGATAACTCTCAAACGGACGCCGCCAACAAAAGGAAATCAAAGAAATAAATAACTAGCTAGGAAATGGGGAGAAGGTAAAAGGTACAGGTTTTGTGAGTAGAATTATACGGTTAGTATCATCCAGCCAATACAGTTGTAGATCAAAGATGTTACGACTACAACAGAAGCCATTTGTTTCACGTATCAACAGCAGCTAAGAGCCTTTTAAGATGTTATAGTTGCTGCAATTTGGACACTTAAGAACCACACCGACAATTTGTCCGCGGGTGACCCCTTGGCATAGCACAGTTTTGCAGCTTCCACATACGTAGTTGTCCGATCCTTCTCCCACAACAAACGGGGTTGTGCTTTTTCCACTCTTGGTAAGAAGGATAGAAGCACCTTCTTTTGGTTTTGATATAATTTGTAGCTTATAATCCATTACTCACCTCGCCATATTTGCTGAATAAGAAGCATACAACTGGCGAATGAATCTACTTCCGGAATAGAGAGGGCGACAACGTTTCCTTCTTTATATTTAGTTATGAACCCCTCACTATCACGAAGCTCAATATCAGAGCAACCAAGTTCTTTCAAGACATAAGAATCGATAACACCCTGCCTGTGCTGAATACTATTCCTAACGTGTACGTTTTTCGTGATCTCTCTCAATGCTTGTGGTTCTTTTTTGTCAGGATTTAATTCAGAATCGATTAGTGCTTGTCGCTTTGAGAATGGCTTAAATCTAAATTTTTCGATCAATTGGGCCTTTATCTGATCTTCTTCAATAGGCACATTACTGCAATCCAAAACTATCTGCTGCTTTTTCAATTTGCTGAGTGTTCGCGCTTTTTCGAAGTGAGCTTGGAGCAGCAGCGAATAAACATCATTTAGACGTTCGTTCCATAATCGCACTAACTTATCGTGAAATACTTCTAATAAAAAATCTGGAAAATGGTGTTTGAATTGCTTGACGTTTGCGATTGGAATGGGTTCGACATGCAAATCAATCCCCACTTTAGGACTAATGACGACATCGTCTGCGTATTGGTCAATCGAAGCTCTCCCTAGATCATAAAAAGTCATAGCAACTAACAGCATGTAAAAGTTTGAGCTTACGTTATCAACCAAATTATCGAGCCTGACATTTAGTTTTTCAGTCCAGCCGATGATCTTTTCCATCTTGATCACAAAGCAAAACGACTATAACTCGTACTTCGTTCCTTTCTCCGGAATAATCACGTTGTCGTGCAGGTTCTCAAATACTTCCGGATTCTGTGTATGAACGGGAATGACTGTTTTAGGTCGCACAGTCTCAATGAACTCTTTAATCTCATCATAGCTAAGGTGTCCGGAAGCGTGGATCTGCGTGTAAGGATAGAGCTTAAAGTGCATGAGCCAGTTGTCGACCTTCTTCTTATCCAGCTCCATCTCTAGATCGAACGGTTCACACACGCTCCGAATATAACAACTCCCAGCTTCGGGCTTTATGTCGATAAGCTCTTTGAGTTCAAAGAAATCGCAGCGGAAAATGTAATCTTGTGAATTTTGTTGGATATCTTGCGCTGTAACCGTATTAGGATGATCAAGGAATTCGCGTTCCCAATTGTCATAATCCTCTAGCTGAAGCTTTTCTGAGAAGCGATCATCATGGTATACACCCCACGTTTTTCGTGGGATGTAGATGCGAATGTGGTCATCGTCTATTCTTGGCGTATCTACGCCCGATAGCCTAAATAGCTCCAACAAATACGCTTGTTTCAAGTTAATAACGAGCGATCGACCAGTTTGCTGCGCGACTTGGAAGAAGCTGAACATCCGGTCGGTGTCTCTTACAGGGAAGTTGACAATAGCGAGTTTTTCGGTGTTTTCAATTCGCTTTTTAGCAACGTCTCTGACCGTTTCCTCACTATCTGTAATTGTTGACGTAACCCTGGTTCCTTCGCATATGAGTGCGATCGGATCTACTGCTGCAGCGCGTTTTGCGAATTGACGCGTCAAATCGCCTTTGTAGCCGTGAAACCGGAAGTCCCCAGTATAGACAATTGAGCCGGAACTCGTCTCTAAAATGTAAGCGTTAGCACCTTCGAGTGAGTGACTGACCGGTAGTGCTTCTATCTGAAGATCTCCTATGGTAAATGTCCCTTTCGCCTCAAAATATGTTCGGGGCTTCTTTATTTTCTCGCCTGTTAGTTTGGATTCTGTGCCTTGCTTGTTTATGTAAGTCTTAAACGATTCCTTAAACCAGATTAATTCACACGTCCCTGTCGAACCCGTCTCATCGAGGGCTTGCATGATGTCCTTAGATGCTTGCGTGCAATAGATGGGGATGTCATCCCTAAGGTAGTGGGCATATGCGTTGTGATCCATATGAGCGTGGCTAAGAACAACGCCATCAACGCTTCGTTCTTCTCCGGATGGGAGTTTGCAGTGGTCGAGATAGTCACATCGATAAAGCCCATCTAGATTGGGAAGCAAACCGAACTCAAGGAGATCGAGAATCCCGTTGCACTTGCGGGGTTGCATGAACTCGTCAAAATACTGATTGGCAAGACTGAAGCTCATGCCAAAGTCGAGAAAAACTCTGGTATTTTGATCCTCTAAAAGGATCTTGTTGCCTCCGATCTCGTTGACTCCGCCGTAGAACGTTAGGGAAGTCATTACTTGAATCAAGAGACAAGGTGACTGAAAAGATTTTCTATTATTTTTTGGTTTAGGCCCTTGAGCAAAAAATGCTAAGCTTGAATATCAAGTTGCTTCAGCCGCTGAAGGATTGCGGTGAGGTGTCCACAGCGGAACATACCATCTAGATGCCCTTCGATGAATCGCTCTGCATTATAGTGAGTCGTTAACAGTTTCCGCAGCGTTTCGAGGTCTGCTTCTTCTAGTAACGTTTCGTCATTCACATATCGGATTGCTTCGTTGTGCCAAGAACCCCAATCAAACGGAATGATCCACCCGTTGTCATAGAGGGCGGCTAAGAACCTATGTGCTTCGAGAGAAAACGTAAAATAAGGGAAATAGCCTTTTTTTGACGTCCAGCGGCCAAATTGGAAACCTTCAGACGTGAAGATTGGTAAAAAACGCACAATCGCTTTGATTTGGTCGTTTGAGATTGGTCGGCCCTCTTTCACGATTATTTAAGTCCTTGAACGATTGGATTAATATGGCTGTTTATAGACGCTTGATTTGAAAAACTCTTATTGTCGCGTTAAGATATTGAAATCGTGTTCGCTGATTTTGTTAGTTGCTTGAACATACCAAGCCCAATTTCTATTCATATCTTTTCCTTTGAATGCGTCTAAGGTAATTCGTAAGGCAGCGTCGATGACGACGGGATCATTGAGATAGAGTTTCTCACCTCCTAGATCGAAGATCCACGGGTACCGATCAGGATGACGGACATTTGGATTCAATTCTTTTCGTGGAACTGACGTTACCCTTGCGTGAGCGACGACTCCTTTTCCAGTAGCATAAAAGCAGATCCAATCTCCAGGTTTGATGTGTCTTCGTCCTGGAGTTTTCTCTCCAAAGGCGTAGATGTGCTCCTTTTCAACGAGGGTGCTTATCGTATCCTCAGCAGTTCCTTTTTCATCCGATTTCACCGGAGCGAGCCAAAATGAAGCATCAACTTCAGTTGTCGGTGGTTGTGGCACTTTTTTAGCCTCAACAGGAGGCGTTTCAGGAGGTTCTGCAGGTGGAACTACCAGACGCGCCATAAGGTCGACAATAGGATCAATAGTGGGCCCGGAAGGGCGTAGCACAGCGAGTATGTCTTCATGGCTTACATCATACTGGTTCATCATCTCGCAGAGAGCTAACAAAGATTCTACTGAAATTATGCGCAGTTTATCCGACCAATTCTGTGCAATAATTGCGTTTTCGAGTTGCCTAAGCTCAGGATCTGGACGCCCTACGACATAAAGTCCCAGTGCAGCATCCCAGCTAGGAATCTCATTTTCAGAAATCAGATCGTTTACATAACCTAAAAGCGTCGCAGTTTTGATCGCGTACACTTCTGTTGTCTTAGTCTCAACTACGATACGAAAGCCGCTAGGGGATTTCCAATAGCCGTCAAAGCCAATTTCACTTGAGATGCCCTGATAGCGCCCAAACGTTACCTCAAAGCCTAAAAAGCGCCCAAGAAGGTTCACAAGATCCTGTAAAGCACGGTTGTATTGCTGTCCTGAGATCCTTAAACACTCATTAACATAATCTCTAAGTTGTCCAACTTCGTGCACATTCTCTTCGAGGAAATTCCGAAAACGCTCACGTGCTGTGTTCTCTCCCGAAGTATCATCTAGTGAACCAACAAGTTCTAGAATTCCAGACAGAGGAATATCCATTTTTCACCTCGCGATCAGCCTCAATGCATGAACGGAAGGGTTAACCATCGCTTAAAGATTTCCTTAAAATTGAACAAGCTTCTCAACACAGAAAGTGTGTTCCGCGCTTCCAATTGCCTCGGAACTTAGCAATGTCGCTAGAAAGGAACCAGAATTAGCTTTGTTTGAAGCTGTTGTTTGATATAGCATCTTCAATTATAGCATCTATCTCGTAAGGTTCCTTGCATACGCCCCATGCCCACTCCCCGAAACCCCCATAAGCATTCACAGCATTGACCCATTCGCTCAGGAAGCCCCATTTGATGGTATCTTGTTGAGTCTCTTCTCCTTTAACTTCGACAATCAACATTTTGCCTGTCGTTAGCCGCACGATAAAGTCCGGCCAGTATTTTCGCACAATTCCTCGATAGATATACAGGATATCAAAGCCGAGATGATCGTTTTTAGCCCAAGCTTCAACAGAGGGATTGTGATCAAGCTTGAACGCTACCGTATCTTCCCACCGACTGTCAAACACGCAGAAGTTGACATGGGATTTTTGAGTGTATTCGCACGGTTTTGCCGTATACCACGGACGCATATACTCTGTCGAACGTATCGGTTTGTTTGTGTCGAACACTGGCACTAATGACTCTGCATTCCCGAGGCGAATCTCTTCTAGGATATGTTGAATAACTTTCTCCATGCTGAGTGTGAACAAAATTCGATGCTTTAACGTGTCTTCCTGATAAGAGGGAGGTCGCATTTGGATCTTTCCCGAGGAAACAAACTGCTCTACGAGTCGGATTAACTGAGGGAGCAGTGTGTCTACATTTCCTCCCCACGACGGCTTCATTTGGTCAAAAATCCCGGCGGCCACTTCGAAGATGATCTTCTGCGTTCTGTATCGACGTCCGAGGTCTTCGAGAGCTATCTGACTAATCTTTGTTACGTCGGGCTGTCCATCAATTAAGGGGGCGATCTCTACGAGTTCCGAAATGTCGTAAGCGTTCAGTGTTAACGGCTTCACGCTCTCAATGTCAAGCGAAAGTACTGGACGATAAGTGTGGTCAATCCTAACGATATTCGGCCAGAACACCTCATATTGCCGCTTTTCAGGCACCGCTTCAATCCGAATCTTTGGCTTGACATCGTTGCGGCGCGGTGCGTCTGTTTTTTCATGAGGCAAGAACGTAAAAGGAACTCCAAAGATGTTGACGTATTCGGCATCACATAGCCCGGTTTCAGGGTTGATCTCATAAGAGGTCCTTCTTAGTCCCCGACCGATCACCTGTTCACAGAGAAGCTGACTGGTGAAAGCTCGTAACCCCATAATATGTGTGACAGTTTTTGCGTCCCATCCTTCAGATAACATTTGAACTGATACGACGTTTTGTATCAACTCTCCTGGCTTTCCAATCTGTCCTATTGTGTCGACTTGCTGCCTCAGCAATTCTCCTTCCAGCTTCTTTGAGAGCTTCTTCTGTCCAGGCTCTTCGACGTTACTTACGTTTGAACCCGTCACTTCCGTCTGTGATTCAGCTTCTGCTAACACTTTTGAGTCGATATGAAGGATACGTTCGGAATCGCATAACTCGTCAATCTTAATCTTTTTATGATCAAAAGCGTACTTTATCCGAGCAGCAGTTTCGGTTCGATTGGCGACTGAGATCATCACCGGTGGCGTTGGAAACCCGACTTCCTTCCACAATGTAGCCGTTTCAAGCCAGTCTACCCCCAACAAGTAGTAACCGTTAATCACAAGGTCAGGAAGCGGTTCGTAGTCTTCGGCACGTCTTGAAAGGTCATCTTTGACTTCTGGATCCAAATAAATATGGTAGAACCTCGACTTGTAAGCCTTGTCAAGCTTCCCGTCATCTCGAACTACAATGCGAGGAGTCTTGACCAACCCAGATTCTATTGCGTCATTGAGACCGAAATCACTGACGATCCAGTTAAATAGCGCTTCTTCTGAGCTTTGCCTACCGCTTGGGACAAAGGGCGTCGCGGTAAAATCGTAACATGCCAGAACCCCCCTAGCAGTGTGAATGCGGTCAAGCCCTCCAATCCAGATCGTCGCCTCTTCGATATCTTGCTTTGACCCCCCGACTTTAGTTTCTTGATTAATACGCCACGCGTGATGAGCCTCGTCGTTGATCACAACTATGTTTTTTGCCTTGGCTAGTTCACCTAATACTTCATTCACGTACGCATTATGGCTCTTCACCCCTCGCTTGTCGACACTTCTCTTCTTTGCTATCTGCTCTGAAGTTTCCCAATTGAGTACGTGCCAATTTTGGACTAGAATGCGTCCTTGGCGAAGCTTATCCAACAAAGCTACTGGAACGACCCCAAATTCATCATAGTAGTTGTTGCGATTAGACGGAACAAGAACCTGCAGTCGGCTTTTTATTGTAAGTCCCGGAGCCACGACGAAGATATATTTGGAAAATCGGATATCGGTGGGATAAGTAACCTTATTAAGCACTTGCCACGCGATAAGCATCGCCATGACAACAGTTTTACCAGATCCAGTGGCCATTTTCGAGCAAAGACGTTGAAAAGGCCCTGTATCAGATGGTATTTCTATGCCGACATTTTCTGCCTGAGGCGCTTCAACTAGCCAGATAAGTGTCTCTATTGCTTCAAGTTGACAGAAGAAGAATTGATGTTCTCTCTCATCAGGATTATTCCAGCATTCAAGCAGTCGCTTTGTTATCCCAGTTACTCCGGGATATCCGGTCTCACGCCATTGTTTCACTCGAGGACGTATTTGATTGACTAGAGCGATATTTCGAAATTCGCCCGGATCATCGAAGCCTTGAGAACTCTCTGATGCTACAACGTAACCAGCAGGACGTCGACCATGATTAAGAGTAAACAACCGTGTCGCTCGGTCGTAGCTCCAATATTGTTTTGGCTCTTCATAAGGTGAGTTTATGATGAGGCGATCGATAGTTTCTACGCCCAATCATTCCACCTCGATGATTTTTAGGCTTTCAATGCCTCGGTCATCTATAATTTTTATAGCCATTCTCTTATTTTTACCGACTTCAAAGGGTAATGAAACAGTACCTCGGTAAGCCTCAACAAGCTCAGGATCGACTTCCGCCTTCAGACTTTGCGCGAGATTATTCCATCCACTTTTTGAATCAGATAATGGAAAAAAGACTTGACGAGGAAAAATGCTTCTTCCATCGTAATCAGTATCTAGCATCCACATTGCTATCTTGTCGGCTCTGCCAGATTCGACGTTTCCTGTTTTCGTGTTGTAGTAATCGAAACCGAGAACCTCCGCTTTGACCTTTCCGACATTAACGCCCTCACTAATCCGCTCTATTCGCACATCTGGTTGACCAATGAGCCAGAAACTCTCATTACTTGCTCTTTTCTTTTTCAAATCTTCAGTGAGAAGATCTGCATTCATTTGCACTTTGAGAAGAGTCACACCAGGCCAAGTTGTTTCATCGATATCTTTTGCAGCTTCGGGATCGAAATGGAAAGAGGCGAAAAAAACAATCTTTGGCTTTGGGATTAGTGTCTGAGCCTCCTCTAAAGCCAAAGCGACTTGGCGCTGCTCTAAGGGTGCGTGTTCAGGGCCGAACGATATGACAACTCTCTCTGGATTATTTTCTTTTGTTTCTGCGTCTGCATGTAGCCATCTCGTTCCCGGTAGAGGTTCAACGCGTGAGAAATGTATATATTGGCCGCTTTTACCACGTATTCCGGTCCTGAGCAGTTCACTGCACCACTCATCTTGACGTAATGTTTCGCCGGAACGAGTAACGGATGCATCATTAGCCCCCTCTTTTTGAGTTTCTGTGATCGGCTTCACCACAGGAGATGGAACTGCTTCGACAGTGAACGGCCCACTTACTCTTGTTTTGCTTTTATCTATAAACGGTTGATCGAATAGAGTCTCTTGAATAGATTCGTTGTTAATAATTGATTTCTTCGTGACGTGCGGAATTGTTCTATATTTGAATCCACTTTGTACACCCTCATCTGGATCAAAAAGCTGATAGTAGTCATAAACAGCTGTCATTAGTCGCTGTTTTGACAACGTGATGCTGATTCTAGACGTATCGCAAGAGATCCATCGTCTACCTAACATTTCAGATACGAACGCGGTTGTGCCAGACCCACAAGTTGGATCTAAGACCAAATCTCCAGGATCTGTTGTCATTAAGATACAACGACTGATCACTTTGGTGCCAGTCTGAACGGCATATATCTTTGGATCGTTCCATCCTCCCCGCCCAGTATCAGTCCAGAGATTTATCAAGGGATAAAAAGGAAAATCGTCAAAATAACGGACATATCGGAGAGAATTGCCTGATTTCATCAGCCTCGTTTCTTTTTTTAGGCGGTCTATGCCTTCCTCGTTTGTTTTCCAATAGAAATTGCCAGGCAAGTAGGTTTTACCTTCGAATTCTACAGGGAATCTTGATCCTGGGCTTTGCGAAAATAGACTACTCAGCTGGAATAGCCGAGAACCGTTAGGTAGCAGAGAGGGGTCCTTGTGCTCATCTTTTGTTATCTTTCGCGTAGAACCATCTGGCAATTCGATCCACTGGTATTGTTGTCCTGCTTCTGCCGATATATTGACCTCTCGAAAGAGTTGATGATACTTGATTTTGAGTTTGTCTTTAGCATACCAGAGCAAAAAATCGAAAGTGGACGGAAGCAGTTTGGTCGTTGCGCTAGTCGTCTTTTGAAACGCGATTGTGTTTACGAAGTTTTCCCTGCCAAAGATTTCATCAGCGAGGGTTTTCAAATAACCTAAGTTTGTATCGTTTATCTGAACAAAAACGCTGCCAGATTCTGTTAGAAGTTCTTTAGCTAGTAATAAACGCGCTCTCATATAGGTGAGATATGAATGAATCCCTAATTCCCAAGTATCGCGAAATGCTTTGATCATCTCCGGTTCTTGCGTAAGATCTAAATCCTTGCCATCTCTTACATCTGGCTTATTTACAAACGGCTGGAAATTAGAGCCGTATTTGATGCCGTACGGGGGATCAAAATAGATCATGTGCACTTGACCTGCCATCCCTTCCTTTTGAATAAGAGAATTCATCACGAGCAGATTGTCACCTGCAATGAGACGATTCGACCAGTTGTGTTTATGTTTATAGAACTCTATAGCTTCACGAAGCGGCGGATTTTCTTCTGATGACTCAAAAAAAGATAATTGAACTTGGATCGCTGGTCTCTCTTCTCTGTTCCGTAAAGCCTCAATGATAGTTAGCGGGTCAATGCGTTCATGTACGTGCAAGGAAACCGTAGTCACATCAAAAGACGGGTGCTCAGCTTTACCTGCCCAATTAAGGTATGGTTCTTGCTTCTGTTGAAGCTCAGACAGTGCTGCTTTTGCGTCTTCAAGACGCTCTGCACTTAGACCATTGTAGATAATGTTTTCCACGGCATTACGTTGCGAATCAAACTCAAGCGTGGGATCAAGGTGTGGATCATATGCGTAGGACTTTTGCCCCATATCGGGATCTGTTTCAGGAGTTACCAAGCCCACCTGGGGTACATTGACTCGGTCCTTACCCTTATGATCATATTGGTCGATATCTTTAGTGTTTGGCTTTTTGGTTTTCAGTTCTGTCCCTCCTGTCAAGTCTACACAACAAAAACGCAATTTGGGAAGCGGTGAAATTAATCAGTCATTGTAAGCAACAATTGATGCAATAAAGCTTTCTAAAAACAGAGGACGTAGATGCTTGAAACCGACTGACGCTTTGCTAACCCGCCTTCACCATCTGTAGCGTAGTCCGATCTTATTCCCTATGAACGTCGTGTTTATTCCCCCGCAAATTTTTGGGCTTGTTTCGCCGCAAATTGATATCGTCCATTCCGAGAGAAAAGTGCAGCGCACCGGTCTGGCGAGAATCCCAATTCTGTCAAAAGGCACGTATGTATCATATAAGAGAGTGTTTCTGTAATCCAGTGAAGTTCTTGACTGTTAGCAGCTTCACCCTCGCGCTCCTCAATGTTGTGCACCAAAAGGTTTCGAGTATTCTTCACCTTCTTAACAAAATAGTCTTGATCAGTTACCAGCGGCGAAATTACAGGTGCTGTGAAACGGATCATCTCATTTATCCTCTCTCGAAAAGTTAAGTCATTACGAAACTGAAATTGGCCCGTCAACCAATCCTTATACTCTGGAGGAGCGCTGCGAATTACTATATCTTTTCGCTTTTTAAATTCCTCTTCTGGCAAAGCAGCCCTGTTAAATCGCCGCCTGTGATAGGACTCTGCGGCTGTAACAAGGTTAAGAAACACGTGTGGTAAATAAATCGAAGGAGAATAGATCACACTGAAGAAAAGATCACAAAGCCCACCGAACTCTACAGGATCGGCAATTTGAAGCCATTTGCTAAGTTTGTCGCTAAAATCATCTCGTATATCCTGTAGCGTAAAGATCATTTCACTAGGGTGCAGACGACTAGTCTTTTTAGGTTCAAAGTATCTCTGGGAAAAAACTACCTGAATTGGTGTCTCGAAGGATTTGTCGTCAGTTATTTTTGTAATCTTTTGTTTAGAATAGACGACTAGATCCGTGATTGAGTGAGGCCTTGTTGTGGCTAAACTTAGCAGATTTTGGATGTGATAGATATATTTAGATCTCCAGTCAGCAATTGAGAGCGCTTCGCACAACTCTACCTGTAAGTGGGTTGTTTGGTGAAGGGATACCTCATAAGGGCTACTAAATTTGTGATGAAATGAAAAAATAACGGAAATTGTGCCGTCTGGCACTTTCCCTACGATTTTCGGTGGACGCTGATATGAGGCGTCATACTTCTCTAAATTTCCTTGGCTAATAGCTGACTGTGTTTTGAATCCCGATGTGTGCGCCCAATCTTCGAAATTTTGGTGCTGGAGATCGGCCTTGTAAAACACCATCTCTTTTTGATCTAAAAAGTGAGCGTCGATAAAGGCGTAGTCTATTCGGTACTGCTCTTCGACCTGGCTTAACCGTTCATCCGAAGCAACTGAGCCAATGGAGGTTGTATATCCGACGCGGGTACAATCGTTAAGCGTAAATAACTTATTTTCAGTCGTCACCCCCAATATTATTGGATAGTTTTTCTGGGGTATCTCCATGTTGTATTCCTTAATAGCTTGTTCCACGCTGCTATCTTCAAACGCGCCATAAAGCTTCAGATAGATCCCTGTTTGATTGGAGAACGTCAGCTGTCCGAAGATTTTTGTCCCTTGATTTTGCGGGGTATACCATTTCCCCCAATATTCGAGATCGTTCATTGTCAGGCAAGATATCGCGATTAATCCCTGCTATTTCGATTAATCTTTGTTTCTTGGTTAGCTTACTATTTGTAACTTGGCGAAAAAGAGTAACATTATCAGATAAAATCAGATGTAAGTAGTTAGTTAGTATCATCTTAAAGTCATAATTTGCCTTTTTTCAGGCGACCTTGAAATGAAACACCTTTCCTCGTTAAGTGGGGAATTGACGAATTTCATTATCAGGTATAATCCATAGGTGGACACGTGGGAACAGTAAAAGTAGGGAATATTGAGGTTCCGTACCACGTGAAGGTCGGCAAGAGCTCCAAGTACGTTCACCTCAGGTTTACGCAAGATCTTCAGCTTGAAGTCGTTATTCCACCAAATGCCCAAGTAGATCCAAAAAGTGTTCTGAAGAAGAAGCAAGGGTGGATCGAACGAAAATACGGCGAGTTATCGAGAAGAAGGTGTGTTTTTGATGCCGGTTCTGTCATGTATAGAGGGCAGTATCTTGAGGTCTGTGCGGTTTCATCCGATAAAGACCTTGTCGAGATGAACAAGGATAAACTGATCATACACCTGAACGCAAAGAAAGAACCGCTTAGTTTGTTGAAAGAATGGATGAGTAAATCAACCTTAGAGCTTCTAACAAGCAAATTACCCGTTTACGCTACGCGGTTTGGTATGAGCTTAGGGAACGTTTCCGTTAAAAATACAAAACGATGGGGTTACTGCACAAAGGAAGGTGATCTAATCTTCACGTGGCAACTAATCGCGCTACCAGAAAGGCTGGCGAAATATATTATGATACATGAGTTGGCCCACCTGTTCGAATTCAACCACTCGAAGAGGTTCTGGGCTAAGGTGGGATCTATCTGTCCAGACTATAAAGAATTGCAACAAGCCCTTAATAAAATCTGTACGACTAAGTCCACAGATTTGAATATAGATGAATTACTCAATCTAGATTGCTAGGCGTGATCAAGTATGATACACCCTGTAAAAACTAGCATGGTAGCGCTATCTCCGCCAGACATTATTAGATCCAATGCAATAATTAGGGGCGCTATCTAAAATCCATCAATTTCCATTTTTCTGGTGCAAGGGAGAAGGGCCGCACGACCCCCCGACGGCGCTATTATCTATCGAGCGTACAAGAAGCCGTCACCCCACTTTACCCTCGATGTTAATTATGTCCTGCCGCTTTTTTAATCGCTTCTACGCCTTCTAGCATACAGCACACCGTTGGAAGTGAGCTTCAAACCCGCTATTCCTCCACCGTGCAGGAAGTCTGCTTCTACCAATCCAAACGCCTTGAGCAACATTGTATAGCGATAAGCATAGTGCTCATTCAAGCCAACCTTTTCAGTAAGTGCGTTTGATCTTTTCCTAGGATGCATCCGGTAACGTCGTCTTCTTTGTACAGTCGTATATATTACGAAGGAATTCGTTCTCTCGCTCGGTCAAATCTCTCTTCGTCAAATCTAGGATTGGCGCTGAATGTGCGGGTGTTTCTGGACGTACATCGGGACTAGGGGCTCAGTGGCGGGTGCTGCAGGGTATGTTAGATAGCGTTTTGACGAGCTCGAAGTTGTAGCTAAAATCGAGGAGATACGACTCGGTAAACGAATCTCCTGTTGCGTTCTTGTATGTGAGCGTGACCTCATTTCCCGTCATTTCGCTTAACTCCCTCCTATTTACAGAGGAAAGAAATATTGTTGCAAGTGACCGTCTTTGTCCAGGTGCCAAGCGTTTCACGCCTTTTCGTATAGTATCTAAGCTCTTGAATTTCTGAACTGTCTGCCCGACATCAAACGTAAAATCGTCTTTTTCTTTGACATGGAACGCTATTTCACACGCATTACCAGGTCCGACGTTTTGAACAAACACTTCGAGGGCTTCTGGCATAGGCAAACCGACAACATTCTGCATGGGACGTTCAATAATTTGTATATCAACGTTAAGAATCGGGTTTGTCAGCGCTGTCACCTGTCGATTCGTTGCTTCCACTTGCTCACTTTGTACTCTTATCTGTTCTCTCTGTAATTCTGCCTGTTCCTTCAACGATGATACCTGCTCCATTTGCACTCTGACCTGTTGAGTTGTCACTCCGACCTGTTTGGTTGCTGCTTCCTTGTAGTGGTAAGTGAATAGAGCCAACACAGCGGTTACAAAGACCAGTGCAAATGAAGCCACCGCCGAAATAGCGAGTGTTGCGCTTCCAGTGATATAGATCAGTCCTAAGGTAACACCAGCTAAAACAAGCACGGCAATCACAAAAAGAGTTACATCACGATGATTCTTGAAGATACTAATGTCCATAGACTGCACACTATACGATGTTACTGTAGGTTTTATGTGTCTAATAGCGCTATTAAAGGCTTTTTATCCGCTTCCCGATCCTTATAGTAGTTATTGTTGTGAAAATCGCTGCTCACTCTCTAAAACAATCTGCTTCATTTTTTCCATGCATTCTTGGCAGATTGTTATAATATCGTTCTTTATTACGTTCTCGATATCTGCGATCTTCGCTATTTCTGGATCACCGGTAATGTCTTCCTCAAAGAACCATCTCACATCGCATGTCATCCCAGATTGATGATCTGCTTTTATATGCATAACCGGGCAAACCCGAACGACGCTTGTGCTATCGATAGCGATAACGTCGCGATCAAGCGGAAACTGAGGAAGAAATGAATTTATTCTCGGCTGGGTTTCAGCGCTGAAACTGACAAATCGATAAGGCTCTTCTTGGGCTTTAGACGTAGTAAGGACGAGATCGAATAGTTGGACGTCAGTTGGCTCAAAAGAGAAATGTATTGGCTCTTGTTTGCACGGTTCAGCGACGAGACCGCTCACATCAAACATGGGCTTTTTCAGACATAACTCAGGATTTTACCTAGTAAATACTTTGAGTAAACTACAAGAAACAATTCGATTTCCACCCTCCCACCGTCAAAGCAGTTATTCCGGAGTTCAGAAATGTGGTTAAATCAAGTTTGATAGAATACGTCGTTTAGGTTACTTAAAGGTGATTCCAAAGCTTATTTAAGTTCGCACCTGAAACTCTAGTGAAACTAAATCGTGGAAAGATGGTGCACAAATAAACCCGCTAATATGAGCTTCCATAAATCAAACTTGGTGTGAGTAAATGCGGAGGTGTCGATCGTCTCTTTAGGTGTCATCGTTAATTGTTACGAAGGACTTGTGTTAGCAGCAGAAAGTAGGGTGACTGTGACCTTTAATTTAGGTGAAACAACTTTTGATAATGTCTACAAGCTTCTATCCTTTAGCCCTCCTCACGATTTTATAGGTGTCATTTTTACGGGCCGAGGAACGATAGGTTCGAGAACGCCAGCTAATTATCAGAAGGAAATTGAAAAAAAGCTGGACGTAAGCGGGCTCCTGTGCGTAAGATAGCCCAAATTCTCAGTAAATTTTTCGTCAAGGAGTGGAAAGACAATGAAATCGATTCAGAGTCTTTTTTTCCCCCGATGATAATTTCAATTGCTGGGTTTGACGAAAAGGAGCAGTATGGCCGTGCGTACGAAATTTCAGTCCCACACTCCCCTCAGCCGAGAGAGATAATCGATTTAAAAGTCCCAGGCCTATACTTTGGTGGACAAACAGATATTGCTGAGCGCATAGTGTATGGATTTGATCTGAATCTACCGGAAATCTTGCTTGATAGTTTTAATTTTGACAAGGATGCGGCTGTGGCCCTAATAGAGGAACTTGAGAGTCGTAAATTCGTTCTTCCAATAGGGGTTTTGCGTTACAAGACGCGGTTGATCTAGCAATTTTTCTTATTCGCACAACGATCAACGCTCAAAGATTTAGTATTGATAGGGGATGCGGCGGGCCAATTGACGTCTGTACGATTACGAAGGACGAAGGTTTGATTTTCCGACAGCGTAAGCAGATAAAAGGCGAGCAAGATTAACCTACGTCGGTGCGTAACAAGTTTAAGTCTTATATGGCGGTTGAATTTTCCCGAACTTACACCCCACCTTTACCACCGTGTATAGGCAGCGGCTTCCAATTCCATCGCTGCTTTAGCCATCTGAATGACCTGCGAAATCGTTAGCTGGTTCACGTCAAGAGAATAGAGTCGCGTTAATGCTCGCTCATGCACTTCCCTCGCCTGAGCAGCGTGCAGAGCCGATATTTCGAACATTCTACGCTCGTAATGGGCTTGTTTTTTCAGGTCGAGGTCGTTATCATAGGAAAACGTGCGAGATACCCAACGGTGGGCGCCGGGCTATGCAGTTTCATAGAATATAGACCGCTTGACTGCTCCTCTAAGCTTGCTTCTTCTCTTAATAACGTCTTCTAAGGCTTTGAAATGCTTATATGCCTCTGAATCGCCTTTGACGAGTTCGATGAGTGGGGTTTCGAGCCATTCTCGTTCTGCTGCATCCGCCATAGACGTAGTCAACAACCCTTCATGCGACATCCTTTCAATTTCCATAGCACTTGTTATGAGCTTTATCAACTGATGCGGTGTAATCGAGTTGGGATCCTTCTCAAGACGTTCTTTAATCGCATTGAAACCCATATTCCTCATATTAGCGTAGATCTCAGCGTGTTCTATATACATCTGTAATCGCTCAGAGAGGTGTCGTTCGCGGTGTTGTGCTATGATGTGTTGGTCATAGGCAGTAACCCTCGCTACCCATGAGTGACGCGATGACCATCGCTGGAGTTGTTTGATATATGACCCCTTTTTACTGAGTTCCTGAAGTACTTTTTTTAAAGAACGCTCCCCTTGACCCATGTCAAGGTAGAGAATAAAAGCGCGATATGCGCGTTCAGACTCGTCTGGAAGGCGTTCCCATATCCCCTTACGCGCCAATTTATACCCATCTTCGAGATCGGGCTGAATTATGGCTTCCATTGATCTTACGTCGAATTCCATTCTGCCTTAAATATTTTATAAGTGGTATTTAAACGAATCTCACGTAAAAGCGCTTTTTGAGGTTTTTCAGGGGCGTTTCGCAGCAAAGCCTAAACCTTTTCTTTTAACGTTCTGCTCATGTTTTACCCACGTCTACCACATTTACAAAGCAGTTTGTATCTGTGATAATAATGGCTTTTCTTTCCTTTACAGCTGCGTTGTGGGGATCTCCGACTACACCGCCATCATATTATCAGAGGTGGAAAAGCGAGAGGACCCCAGCGACGGGACCTTAAAGAAGCACTATATCGTGAGGCTCATTGAACGCGTCCCGCTCGGATCCTCTTATCAATCGGTCGTCGATCGATGTACTCAGCTCTATGAAAAGTTGAATAAACGTCCTAAGTTTATCGTGGATGCATCCGGTGCCCGTCCCATCTATGACTTATTCAAAAACGCGAACTGACTAATATTACCGATTTAGATAACGCCCGGAACTCAGTCAAGGATAGAACACGATTATGGTTATGTGTCCAAGTTAGAACTGGCAACACTCCTGCCAATGATAAGCAGCGCGAACCGAATCCACTTACCCGCCGATTCCAAGTTTTCTCAAGCAATTCGAGATGAGGCGAGACGATTCGAGCTCAAGATCGCCGACGCGGGGGCCCTCACGTTCGGAACGGAGGGCAGTTCTAAAGATGACCTCATCATGGCTCTTACATACGTCTTATTTTATGGAGAGCGAATCTCTCGCGGAGACAGGCCGCGCGTAAGGTGGCTTTAAATTTCTCGAAGATGAACACACAGAAAAAACTAGACATCATCTTGTGGCTCGTACTCGTGGGTACCTTCGGCACGCTGGCATTATGGCACGCGTCGATATTGTTTTGACACGCGCATACACTTCTATTCGTAAAGGTAGCAAAAATACCGTCAATACCGTCACCGCCGTTTACAATTTCTGGTGCTAAATATTGTCAATATTGCCTTACCTCATCAATCGGACGGCTTTTCTAAGGCGAAAAGTTTAACGTGCAACAGCGTACTTTGCTTTGATTAAAATGCCAGAAGATACTAAACTAACTATACAAGTCAACCGACCTCGTCCGCATCGTGGTGAGCTATATTTAATTTGGGGTCAGCTTACAGGGGCTGATTACCCACCAGAACCACCGAGAGGTGTAGGTACGATAGGTGACGGTGGGCCTGATTGGTACCCGCTGACACAAAGAACGATCCGAGTACGCTCGAAGCGTCCGTCGGAACCAGACACGAGCTATCGCGATGTGGAGGATCCACACCTCCCAAGTCAACATTGGGAGGAGGCTCTTTTTACTACAGACCGCGCTGGGTACTACGGCTTCTACCACCAGTTTGACGGCGACGTTACAGAGGCACTCATAGAATATAGGGCAGAATGGGTTGGTGATGGAGATTACAGGGCATCAACAGCGAATGTTACAGTCGAAAGAGGCGCCGTCTATGTAACAATTAATGCCACAAAATACTACCCGTACAACCTCGCACGAAACGAAACTTTCCATATCTATGGCAACGTCACAAATGGCCATGGGTTCCCGCTTCCACATGCTCATATAGATGTTTACTACGCAGACGCAAGCGATAGAATGTTCAGAATTTTAAGGACAACAAATACCGACTTTAGAGGGTTTTACAGTATTGAGGCCAGTGTATCGAGTGCAACGACTTACAGGGCCATATACAAACCGCGTGATAGCCCCTACTTCTATGACTCCTCCAGCAGGAGGACCATTACCGTTACGCCTGGATGAGATGTACGTTCAGCAGCTGCCTCACTGTGGTAAAATAGTTAGCTACAACTAAAACGATAGGGCTTATCTTTGGCTTTTATGCCCCCTTCTTGCAGCACCCTTTTGACCTTGAGTACCCGAGAAGAGCTCATGCAAGGGTAAACTCGGCATGAAAACTAGGGGGTTACGCCTTAAAACATGCCTTGAAGCGGAGCTGCTTTTTGAAATAACGATCAGTGTGTCGTTATTATCGTCAACAGAAAAAACCGATCATGCTAAAAGTCGAGCGTGTCCATGTTAAAAGTACGAGGAGGAGGAAAAAATAATTGAGAAAGGATTAATCATAACGGGCAGGGATGCGGAGTTATTGCGCCGTGCACTTTCAGAAGTGAAAACAAAAGCCTATGAAGAATCCGAGGCTCAATTAGACGATACCCAAGCGCTCTATGCGCTTATTTTAGGTTTCAAGAGTGCCGAGAATCACGGAAAGGAAACACGTCACTTGCATTTCAATCCAGATTTCAATTCGTAAGATGCGACACAAAGACTCTTTGAGGGCCGGAGTTTGGCATCCGGTATCAATGCAATTCAGGCCTTCGTTTGTGAGTACTTACCAACATAATAAGAGGGGTGGATCGTAAGACGCTTTGTCATTATGCACACGTCACACTATATCATCGATACGAGCTTATCACCCATATATTTGCGGTCGATGAATTGCGAAGGCTTAATAGTGAAATCGGGTTCATTAGCACCCCCCCCTTCGTCTTAAATTCACAAAAAAAGCAAATCTAGCTCCTGCGTCAAGTTAGATCCATATAGAAGTCTTCAACTTAGTAACGATAGTAACGATATTATTTCCGTCCTCTTGCGACCCATAAACATAATTACATTTTTTTTCTTAACTATCTTTTAATTAATAGAAAAGAGGTGTTACCATCGTTACACCGTTACTATACCTTTTTCCTGCTAAAAACTACGTCAAGGCTTCTAATTGTGTTACGGTTATAAAGCCTATCGTTACTAGTTGAGTTACAAAATGGTTGTTCAATCTCCCTTTCAAGCACCACAGCGAATTGTGTTTAAAAACTCCTTTATATCCACGATATCCACGATATTTTACCTATGCTTAAGGGATTTTTAAAGAGTTTATTTCGTGTTATTTATTATTGCTCTAATGTACTAAACACCCCTAAAGATTGAAAAAATACTGTGGAAACCGAGGATATAGTGGATATGAAAAACCAAGCAAGAATAGAACTTTTTAAGGTTGATTTTTCCAAGTCCGTGAGCTACCATTAACGATGCTAGACAAAAAAATATAAAGAAGTGGACACAACCCTCCCATGAAGAGAAGTGGCATCCGCTTCTTTTTCCACACACGGTTTGACGCTTCTCATGAAGAGTCAGGATTAGCATCAGACCGTGTTGCTTTCACCACGCGATCCACGTTCGCCCACACATCGCTTGTATCGGTGGTTCGGTGGACGACCGTAATTCGACACGCCATACCTTTCAACGTTTCGACGTCGAACTCGTTTACAGGTGCTTTCCCGATAAGCTCTTTGATGAGCCCGTAGAGAATGCTGCTGGGATGAAGGCTTTTGTTGTAGCTTCGCTTGATCTCAGCATCGCCGACCTTGAAGGTCACGACGATCTTGTCCTTGAGACCGAACTGCGTTGCTATGCCGTTGGACTCGACGACGTCTGTGACGATAGCGTCGTAGGTTCCCTCGTCGATTTGCGGTTCGCGAGGTTTTTTGCTTACTATTATGCTCGTGCTAATCACCTCCTGCCACTGTTTTAGTTATGTAGTGACGGTAAATTGAGGGAGGCCCATCGCTGATTACTCTCATTTTTCCCACCGTTCGCTAACCATTTTATCAACCTCGACAGGAACCACTTTCACAAAATGCTCCATGCCTTTGATCATGCAGTCTCGTAAGATTTGCTCCGCCACTTCTGCATCCATCTCGGGGACTTCTAACATAATCGAGTCGTGGATGATGTTCACGAGTCTCCACTTTAGATGTGTCACAAGCTCGCGGAGTAAGAGGGCGAGTGCCTCTTTAAGTCCCTCAGCCTCTGCTGCTTGAATAGGGTAGTTTAGCCGTGTCGTCCAGTCCTTTCTGCGTGCAGCTGCTGAGCCGCGGCGTGTCTGTGGCTTTGGTAGTGCTTCCCACACTCTCCCGCCGGGTGACGAAATCTTCTCGGCTTTTATCTGACGATTCTGCCATTCTGCAAGCCCTTTATATGTCGCAAAAAAGCGATTTCTGATCTGTATGGCTCTGGTTTCGGTGATGTCGATGTCGTACTTCTTTTTAAGATCCGCCCGCAGCCCCACAGCTGTGAGGCCAAAGGCGAGGCCAAAGTTAACTCCTTTGGCGAGTTGCCGGTCTTCGTTAGTGACCTGCTCTTTGTTGAGCAGGGCTTGGGCGGTGTTCGTATGGAGGTCATCGCCCCGCTGGTACGCTGCCACCATGGCGGGATCTCGGCTAACCTCGGCGATTATTCGTAGCTGAGCTTGAGAGTAGTCGGCGATGACATATTTGTAGCCCGCCGCTGCCTTGAAGTAAGGTTTAAGAACACCGTGAACTTGCTGAATGTTGGGGCTGCTGCACGACATCCGCCCCGTTTCGGTGCCAATTGCCCGAAAGGAAGCGTGGATCCTTCCGTCAGGACACACTTTTGAAAGGTAGGTCTTTTCGTAGCTGGTGACGAGTTTATTAAGCCTTCGGTAAGCAATGATTTCCCGTAAAATGGGATACCTTCCAGAGTGCTGAGCAAGGGTGCGCTCCTTGGTATCGCGTAATGGCATGCCCCGGCGCTGTAGCAACGGGAGTAACTGGTGTTTCGGTGAGTTGAGATTGAAGTCGGGCGGGGTGGTCAACGCAGCCGTTATACGGTCAGCCAGTTCATCGCGGTCTGTGACATGTTTAGCTAAATCTGCCTTCCAAGCCGCAGCGTCGAGCACGATGCCATCTTTGCGTAAGCGTATCATTACAGGAAGCGCGGCAAGCTCACGTTGGTAGACTGCATCAAGGCCTTTATCGTGTAATTTCTGTTTGAGAACGACGTACAACTGGCGGGTAATGGCGGCGTCTCCACGATTATAGGTACGGTGCTGTGGGGTGAGGTCACCATGCCAGTGGCGAGGGTGCTGGAGGGACTTATCGAGAGTAGTGTTGAAGTATGTCGCAGCCACTGACGCGAGGTCATGATCGCCTTCGTTGTTTGACAGCACTTGTGCCATAAGCATGGTATCCTCGTAGTTGACGACGGTGAGTCCTTGTGCTTCAAAAAAAGGGACATCAAAAGCGGCGTTGTGGAAAACCTTGATGATTGCAGGGTTCGCAAGCAGCCCTTCAATTGGCGTGCATTCCTCTGAAGACGTGACATTCGTGCCGTCAGCAACGGCTACAAGCCTCATCGTATGCTTCTGTGGATGGATACCCGTTGTTTCCACATCGATAGCAACAACGTTGCCTATTGCTTTGATGTTCGTATCTGAGACGTTACCTTCAGATAGATCCAACAGTGTATCGGAACTAATAGGTCCAGAAGAGGGCGGTCCTGCGTTTTCACCATCAGTGGTTGCAGGATCCAGTGAAGGGTCTGATTGGGTAATGGTTGCAGGGGGGCATATCGTCGCACATCGCCCTTCGTCATTGTCGTTCCCATCGCGCGGTTGTGTGGTATCATCCAACAATTCAGGAGATGTGAGGCGAAAGGTGATGATTTTGTGATGGCTCGTCTCGTCTCGTTGCTCACGCTCTTCAAATTCGATTCCTGCTGCGCGCAGATTACTGCGTAGTTCGTTAAGTCTTCTAACGAGAGCGTTTGCCCCTTGAGGCCACTGCTTGGGCGTTCGTACGTTAATGTAAAAGGCCTCAGCGACGTTTGTAAGTCTCTCGTACGCCTCAGTTGGGGTAGCTGTATACACCCCCTCTGGCTCCTGTTTCAGAAACTCCGTAAGCGTTAACGTCACCGGATTTGTCTGAATGAGTTCCTTGTTGACTAGCGCCCGGTTGTCCTTGTATGCCTTAAGGAACTCGTCAGGGCTGTGTCCGAGCGCGATGGCGATGTAGCACCCCCACTCGACCCAATCGGCCATCCGCTTTCCAAAATTCAAGTCGACTGTACTCTCAATGGACACTCCATCCACTTTGAGCTTCATCGCCCGCGTGAGGGTCTTAAACATACTGCCAACTACCTTCGGGCGAAGTGTTTCGAACCGTTGCCAAAAAGCGTCTTCAGTGATACGCTGCTTGTCGGGAAGCCGATAGAGCCGAATTAATACGATACGGTCTAAGAAGTCCTCGAATTCAATGCCAAGCTTGTTTATTGAATTAAGCACGACGTGTCGGACGTAGTCGCGCAGGATCACGTCATCATCAGTATAAAGCATCCGGTCCTCGTCTCCTTCGCCTGTCGCCGCCGCTGTGAAGACGCGGGCAAGCCAATGTGGGAGTTTATAGAGGTTATCGTAGAGCGCGACGTAGTGGTGGTCAAGTTGGCGCACGGCTTTATCCGCCGTTTGCGGGTCGCGCAAACTCTTGGGCTTCGCAGGGTCGATTAGATAACGGTAGCTCTTAGATGTAGTTGACTTTGCAGAGCCGCTTTCCCCTTGAAAATACAGGATCGTCTTTGGTACGAGCGGGATAAGGTTGTACACAAGCTCTACGGTCAATAAAAGCCGCTCCCCGCTGTCTTCCATAGGCCAAAGGTCAAATATAGCGAAGATGTCACCCTCCCTAGCGCCGGACATGACTTGTGGCTCTTGGTGTTTGTGGCGCTGGAAGAGAGGCAACGGGGTTGAGGTGACATGTTCCACGCCTGCAGACGACACTTTGAGTACCGTCCACGATGTATCAGTCATGTCATAGTAGATCGCGTCCTCGTAAGGTGCTGTGCGATTATGGAGAACGATGTTTTCAGTGGTCTCTGTCGCTCGGGCTTCTAAGGGGCCAACGACATTCTTGATAAGTTCTGGCGTCGCCTCTGTCCCGAAGTGCTCGTAGTATGTGGTATATAGGTACTGCGTGAAAGCCCGCGAACGAATCGCGTGGATTTCGCGGTGGCCGCCTCTCTCAAAGCTGGCGTAGCCCAGGCTGTTTTTGTCTTTGAAGAGTTCAAAACGCGGCTGTTCTATAAGAAATTCTATGAATATCGCGTGTTTGTTTGTGCGGCCGGTGCGGGCTTTTACGATCGTTGTGAGTTGGTTCTTAAGGGCTTCTCTTGAAACTCCAAATCGCTTCACTACCTTTAAAAGCCGTTCCAAAGGCAGGTCACGCTGAGATTCAGGCAGTTGAGCAATAATCCTTACAAGCGATGTCAGCTTCTCATTGACGATAGTAGTGTCGCTTACTTCAAGATGAGCTAACTCGTCTAACGAAAAGTCAAAGACATCGACCGCATTCGCAACAAGGTCAGAGAGGGCGTTAGTGAATCGTTCATCGCCGAGAGCTACATGCAGGGCGTTTGGGTCAAA
This sequence comes from uncultured Methanomicrobia archaeon, assembly GCA_964355295.1. Classification (GTDB taxonomy): domain Archaea; phylum Halobacteriota; class Bog-38; order Methanoflorentales; family Methanoflorentaceae; genus Methanoflorens. Next base: position 6,880 of record CAYHCZ010000009.1, on the reverse strand, counting down.
CTGCGTCTCGTCCATATCTGGTTCGAGTTTTTGTCTATCTTTGACGGTGCGGATATCGGCTAGCCGGGCGGTAGGATAAAGGTGTTTTGCGAGTTCGAAAGCGCCCTGCTGTCCCGCTTCATCGCCATCGTAAAGTATGACGATTGAACCTGGGGGTTGCGTCTGCAGAAACTCAATCTCCGTTGATGTGAGATGCGAGGAAAGGCTACAGAGGGTGGCATACCCCGCCTTTTGACAGGAGACCATGTCGAAGTACCCCTCAACCAACAACGTAACGGGACCAGTCGTGCCGATGATGCTTCTGTGCAAATGCGACGGATTCAGGTATTTCGGGTTTTTACCGCTGTAGTTCCATCCCTGGAGGCCCACCAGGCGCTTGTTAAGATAGCATGGGAGGATCACCGCTCCTTCAAAGGGAATCACGAATCGATCGCCGAACCGCTGTGCAAGCCCGACGCTCTCAAGTTGCTCAGGGCTTAAGCCTTTCCAGCCTAGGGGGTGACAACCGATACGATAAGCTTCAATATCTTCAGCTGTGAGGCCACGTGCGTTAAGCGCTGCCATGGCCGCAGGAGTATCCCTTAGGTGTTCGTGGACGGCGCTGACATAATCGCTATACACAGTTTGAGAGTAAAGATCCTGTTCTTCGTCAACTGTAAGTGACGCGAGTCCGTACCGTTCCTGCAAGCGTTGGAGCGCATTAGCCTCGGAACCTCCTTCCGCTTCGCACACCAAGTTAATGATAGTAAATGACCGCTTCTCTCTCCAACAGTAAGCGGTGTTCGTGTCATAATAGAGTGTCATGCTCTGCTCACTGTCACCGCCGTGGATCGGACATCGCACGTTGCGTTGTCCTGTTTCGTGGATGGCAAAGTTGGTGTTGAAAAAATCGTTGAAGACCGTGGCTATATTTACGGCCTTCAAAAACGATTTTACATAGGCGGTCGCGGGTTGCATAACCATCAGCGTCGCCCCCATTCATGCTTAGTGGCGCCAGCGAGTATAACCAGGCCGGGGACTCTTGCGCTCTGTGGGGCTCTCTCGCGGTTGTCAGCGTTGGGCGCGTTCTGCCCGTCACTAAAGTGCTGACCCATCCAACGTTTCCGTTCAACCCGAACCGTCGAACGTGCTTTGACACATGCCAAGTGATTACCAATCATTGTCTTTTTTAGGCAAAGGCGTCTGATAGAGAGGCTTGACATCTCCGTCTTAGTGTCTCTCGATTGTAATACGGCACGTTCGCGCCCCCAGTTAGTTAATCTAGAGTATCTCTTATTTTTCACTAAAATCTCCTAGGAGCGAAGCTGCGCTAAGAGCGACAACAATTGCAGAACCCACGTAACCTATCCGACAACTTTAAAAGTTGAAGCGGAGATATATACATGGGTTGGAGACTGGGACCTTACCACAGCAATGGAAGAATGGCCCCGGTCGCCGCCAGATTACTTCGTCCTATATTTTTTACTTAACTATTTGTCTCCTCTATTGATCCTTTAAGATCCTGTTTTGTGTTTCGATTTAATCGTGTTGTCTGATTCAGAAATTGAATCGTTGGTCTTAGGTGCTTCTACTTGTTGTTCTTTTACGTAGAACCATACATTATGGTCTCTTGTTTTTTCTTTGCTCACGACTCCTAGAGCCATTAGCTGAAACAATCTAACTCGAATAGAAGGGACCGAAATCCCTGCCAAATCAGAGAGTTCCCCTGCTTTGACTTTTCCATGCTTTCGCATGTAATTGATCAGCTCCGTGTCGATCTCGTCCATATTGGCTCCATTTTGAATTCTTATTCAATCGGTAGGGGCATACTACCCACATATCTTATATGCAACTACGTAAGTATATTAGTTCTTAAAGAGTATCGAAAATGACTTTCGAGAACTATTATGAACAACATCGGAGGCTATAATGAAGCTCGTCGAGGCTTTGGCACAATTAAGTAACCTAGGTGTTAAAGTTTCGCCAAACACATTGAAGCGTTGGGCTTATACTGAAAAAGTCATTCCTAAGCCTAGCCCTACGTTTACAGCAGACAGAGCAAGCGGAGCAGACTGGTCTACGGATTTAGTCGAGGAGGCGGTTGCTGTGTGGGCTGTGCGACAAAGCACCCACGAGCGCCTTTCAAAAAAGATGATTGACGTCATACGATTCACAGAACAGCGCGTTTATTGGGATGGGTATGCGATCTATGTGATCCCTCCCCTCGGTATATCCCTTAAACATCCTTCAGAGATACCATATAAGTCCGTTCGCCTCCAATTTGTCAGCGAAGATTTTGAGGATCTTTCGTGCTTTCGGGGAAGCAGTAACAAAGAAAAAGCTGCGACCGTAAGTTCGTTAGTTATCACGTGGCTTGCCTCTCGACTAAAGTGGCGATACACTATAAAACAAGAAGATCGGGGCTTGTCTGATACTTGGCCTATAACAAAACCGGCGCGCGTGCATATTTCATGGGGCCACCCAAGGAAAGCTTTTGATCAACTATTTGTAATGATAAAAGGCAAAAAGTACTCCGTCTACGCAGAGCTAAGCGAGGCTGATCGTGATGAGATTGTGTTAGAAAAGAACGGCGTTGACAATCGGAAATTGTTATTTGGATTGGATCGTGACGGGGGAAAAAAGAAGCGCAAGACTGACCAATGAGGACTAGCGAGTCAGAATAAAACCGACCCTGCTAGAGTTTAGGAAACGTCCTATTTCGCAGCAAGCTAAACCAAGGACATATAGTTTTCTTTTTTGGATTACGGAGCAGGCCAAATCTTAAGGGATTCTGGAGTATCTGTAAAAGCTTACCTTCAGCATCGTACGTGACGCTAAACACCGTTTCAGAATGCCTTTTTTAAACATTGAATCATCATTGAACTGTTTGAAAATCTCTTTCATCTTTGCTTGAAGTGTTAAATAAATTAGAGAACATTTAGAGCTTAAGGAGATGGTGAAATGGCTGAAGTAGGAAGACTTAAACGTTTAGACATCCGTGCAGTCTGGCAGCACGAAGCACACGATTTCTCTACGTGGCTAGAGCAAAACATCGAGGTTCTTTCAGAAGTCGTCGGTTCTGAACTGACTGTAGACCAGCGAGAGAAGCCGGCCGGATCATTCAAAGTAGATCTTTTTGCTCAAGATGAAGCAGGCAATCGCATTATTATCGAAAATCAACTAGCTGGAACCGACCATGATCACTTAGGCAAGCTAATTACATATCTCACAAACCTCGATGCAAAAAAAGCGATATGGTTGACAAGTCACCCACGTCCTGAGCACAAACGTGCAGTTGAATGGCTTAATGAAGTCACTCCTGATGATCTAGCGTTTTATCTCATTCGTATGGAAGCGTATCAAATCGACGATTCAAAACCTGCCCCGCATTTCGAGATAGAAGCCGGACCAAGCCCCGTTGTCAAAGAGCGCGGTGAGATAAAAAAATTTCTCACAAATTTTGAAGAAGCGCGAAAAACGTTTTTAGATCAAATAGCAGCCCGCTCCGATGAGCGTGAAGATCTTTACTATTACGATTTAGAGTCTGAATCAAAAGCTGGCTTAAACTTCTATTACCATATATATCGTGATAAATGGACTGTACAATTGTATATTGAGGGCGCTGAAAAGGCTAAGAACAAAGAAATTTTCGATCTCCTTTACGCTCAAAGGGAGGATATCGAGAATGGACTTGGACATAGTTTAGAATGGTATCGCTTAGACGACAACAAACTGTCAAGGATTGAGTATTCTGTTGAGACAAAGGGATTATTGACGGATGAGAGCCAATGGCCAGCTTTGCAAGATGCAATCATAAACGAGTATGACAGGTTCATCGATGCTTTTCGTCCCTATACTCTAGCTTTCACATCCCCGGTTGAATATAAGTTTACAGAAAGGGTCGGAGAGCTTACGGCGCAAAACGTGGACGCTGAAAAGCTATCTGATGACCTAGCAAATGAACTTGGCATATACGCTGATCCGGTACTGATGAATGACGGCGTGGTTGCTGTCACAATAGATATTCACTTGGGCGATAAAGATAAGAATAAAAGGGTTTTTGACCTATTTTACAGTAAAAGAGAGGAGATTGAGGGACTAATAGGAGAAAAACTTGCGTGGGATCGTGTGGATGATCGGGATTATTCGCGGATATCCTATGTGGCCGCTCCTGCTATACCTAAAGACGAAAGCAGCTGGCCGCAGGTTCAAGACAAGATGATGAAGGCGTGGATAGCTCTCTTAAATGTGATTGAATCATATAAGACCCAACTCATGGCGTTATAGGTAAGAGGAGTCTTTTTGTTACTGTCCATCCTCATAATGGTAATGTCGATAAACCAACAATGGAAGAAAGAAGTGTGCAATTGGCTCCCTTGAAAGAGGAGCCCGCTGTGAATTTCTTAGAGTTATATCTTTGTTATCCTGAGGAACCACTACCCAGATAGGGCTTATAAGCCGGGTAATGTCATAGCCACGGTTGCCACAGAAACTGGATTTCAGTCTTCTCGCATATATGATTACTACCCGCCTGATGAATTTATTGCCTTAGCTATTCGAGAAACAAGCGGATCATCATTTCTGTACGCTTTCGGACACTACCCAACAAAAGGTGAAAAACGACGTGAGAATAGTTTCCTTTTAGATAGATACTGGGATACGTGTGATATTTAGCCCAACAAAAAGTGAAAAGAAAAATCGAGAGTAATATTATGCCTGCGAAGAGGTTTCATACATGCATACCTAGACTAACTCGTAATGTTAGCTAATGATCGATAATAAGTGTTCAACCTGATCCCTCCTCTATAAATCGTAAAAACGCTGATTGATAATCCTTGCTGCTTTTATAAACTAATTTTTGCAGTGAAGGCGGCGTTATATAGTTAGATTTTATAAGAAGTGGATTTATCGAAGTCATCGAAGTTGACCGTTTTCCAATGCTGCATGTACACATCATAGACATGCTCCGGTAAGGGATGACGATAGTTGCTCCATTCCACGCCTCTAACGCCGTGAGTTAGAATATAAGCACGATTCGATTCATTCCAGCCGATTATATCTCCTTGCTGCTCAGCAAATTTCCTTAGATCGCCCATGACAAAGCGAACGTTGCTTTTAATGAGTCGGTCATCGTGAGTTCTCAACCATTGTTGAAATGACAACTGCTCAAAAGCGCGTGCATCGTCCGAACGACCATCCAGCAAAGGCAGGATTGCCTCGACAACTTGTGGATGAAGCGGGCAATAGTGTTGCATACGAATTTTATCTTGCAACGGAAGAACGTCCACAACGGGTTTTTCCATCCTAACCGCCTGCCTTAATTGCCCCACCGTGAGTCGCGCTATCGTCGCTAAAGGTCGTTGGCCTGTGAATGCGCCAAACAATACCATCGCTTTATAGTTCAGACAGTGATACGCGTCAATACCTCCGCTAAGATGAGCGTGTTCGATCGCTGTCAGTACGTTCTCTATGTCTTCTTTTGTGACAATCCGGTCTGTCACACGCTTTTGCTCCTTGACCGCCCGTGGAATCTGTAAAAACAAGTCAAAGGCGGCAAACCGCTGATCGAAGCTGATCTTTGACTTGTAGCGGAGAAATGCACGCGCGAACTGTAAGACTTTGCGTTTGGCGTCAATATCACGATATTTTTTAAGTACGTAAGTGCGTAAGTTTAGTAGCGTAGATACGCTCACGACGCCTTTCGTTGCATTCCATAACAGTTCTGCGGACTTTTTCAACCATATAATCGTCTTGGAGGACAGTCCTTCGGCTCGCAGTGAGAGATATCCTTGTAAGTCCTCATGCGAGAATGTTAGCATGAGATCCGACATGCTGGTACTGTTATGCTTGGGAAGGAGTTTACACTCGAGTTTACACTTTTTTCCTTGAGCTGAGAAGCTCCGCTCGTCAAAAGAAATCAAAAAAGAAGCGCCCGAGTCGGGATTTGAACCCGAGTCGGAGCCTCGACAGGGCTCCATGATAGGCCGCTACACTACCCGGGCATGCACAAGCGTAATGACCGCTTGACGCAGCAAGCTTACTAGCTGTGTATTGATATTAAAGCTTTCTGCGGTGCTTTTTGAGCTGCTCTCTGCCTCTGATTGTTGTGTGGAATCAGATGTATTTTTGGTGAGGACTTTCATCGATGTGTGTGCTACGCCTGCACACGGTTTTAAAACATCGTCAGTCTGTTTCAAAACATTGTCACTATTTGACACGGTTCGTTAGTGACGACTAAAAAAGCACGTTTTCCCTCACTTTCAGTTTCAAAAATGTCAGCCAGGTCTCCGATTACGTCGGAACACTGTTGAGGTAAGCGAAGTTGCGGGTACCTTACACCCTTTCTAGCAGAAAGAGAACCGATCTTTGATTTTCCGATGTGTTGCATAACGACACCACGTATCAATCAACGATGATGAATATTATTCAAGCTAGCAGAATAATAACCTATTTTAAAGGATATCTTTGGGTTGGGTAGGGTATCCCTGTGGAGGCCACGACATGAGCTTGAATCCCGAAACGCTGTTTTTGCGTCTATTTGACAAGCAGAGGCTAAAATAGGGTTATCTATGGCAGGTGAAGGCTATATATTAGGCTTTCTTGCCATGCTGCACTCGCCATCGAAGCACTCAGACATTATAATATCGTCGGAGCCTCAATAGGGCCCCAACTTATTACTTGCGGGTAATAGAGATGTAACTTTTATTAGGCTCCAGCTGCTGTAGGCCATCTTTTTAGGAGATCCCCACTGCCCTGTCAGTTCCTGTCCCTGAGGTCATATTCAACCCGTCTACTTTCCCGCTGTTATCCCGCGTGAATATGAACGAGTCCGGAGACTCGCTCGTCACAAAAAACGTATCGTTGTTCTCGTGGAAGAGCTTGACGGTCTCTTTAGGCACGC
>CAYHCZ010000008.1:6550-35336 GCA_964355295.1 uncultured Methanomicrobia archaeon | reverse complement strand
GTCATGCATCTTCTCGGGGATTGGAACTGGAAAGGACCTCAGTTCATGCATAAGAAGGATGCATAAAAAATGCAGCACACTAGTGCCTAAGCTCTTTCTACGTTCGTGCTTAAGGAACGAGCGTGGTCCTCCAGGTTCTAGCCGTGCTTGACGGGGCTGCCTCGCGGAGTATGATAAGACAGGAGCTTATGCTTCCTCCCTTTAAAGACGTGTTTATAGAGCGGCTGCCCACCTCCCCAACACCCTCAAAAAACTGGACTATGGACAATATGAAGCAGGCCCTGAGCAGTTCCTACTAAAAAAATAAGTAGTTACCAAGCCATACACAAGCTGGCCGGCCTGTTCAAAAAATAGCTTCAGCACTACCGTTTGCCCAAAAAAATTGCGCTGAATAAAACCTATGTCTGCAAGGGTTACTTATCGCCAAAGCTAAGCAGCACCTCTCAAAGGCTCTTAGTTATTCCCTTCGCGCAAGAGAGTTCGTTTCCTTTCATCGGTAAATGACCACCACGGGCGAGGCTCTCCGCTTTCCATGAAATGAACAATCGACATGAAGATGTCAATAACACAAGGATCATGCTTTGTCCCTGAGGTTCTGCAAAGCGTATTATATAGTTCAAATGGATTTTTTCCAACAAGCTTTTTCGGATCTTCAATACCGATCAATCGGAGATCGTCGGCCATGGCCTTGCCGACATTTGGAAGCTCTTCAAGTCGTGTTACTGTTTTTCTATCCGGGTTTTTCATATGGTACCTTCCTTGTAGATGATGTTACCATACTATAGGTATAGTCAGCATAGTACTCGATTTAAGCGTGTGTGAAAAACGACATATGTGAGAGGTACTCCCCGACCTCAGTTTCAGGAAGCGCCGACCAGTTCATGTCGCAGAGCACGTCAATGCCAAAAGACAACGCAGCGGGAACGATTATGCCTTGAAAGCTAGCAAAGCATTATAAACCATTGCCCTCCGTTTTACGTTTATGAAGCGCAAAATGCCAGCGCTTTACGTCATTATTGCTATCATACTCTTAGTTTCCGCTAGTGGCTGCGTAGCGCAACACGACGTCAATGATACAGCGCAAAACGCACAAACGTCCACGAGTGGAGAATCGATTTCTGCTCCTGTTCTCACAACGGGAAGCTCGTTTGCGTGCATTAACGCGACGCCTGAGCGGACCTCTGTTGGCGTCGTTACCAAAGTTGTCGACGGGGACACCATTCACGTGCGCATCGACGACGTCTATTACACGGTGCGCTATATTGGGATCGACGCGCCGGAAGATTCGATCAAGGACGAATGGATGAGCTCTGAAGCGACCGCGAGAAACAAAGAACTTGTCGCAGACAAAAATGTCACTCTCGTCAAAGACGTTAGGGAAACCGATCGATTTGGTCGCCTGCTCCGTTTCGTGTTTGTTGATGATATTCTGGTCAATTATGAGCTCGTACGTGAGGGATACGCTCAAGCAACACCCTATTCGCCCGATATCTCGTGCAAAGGGACGTTCTATGAGGCTCAGCTATTAGCGCAACAAGAAGACCGCGGGCTGTGGAGTACGGGAACTTCGTCTTAGCGAATCATCATCGTTATATGTATGGAACCAGTCAAGAAATGCCTTTGAAAATGAGAGGAAGAAATGTCCGAAAAAATGGCTGTGATTGCCACCAAAAGGACCGGTATTCCTCTGCGTTGCTCGTGTGGACCTTCGCTGACTTCAAAACGGCCAGAGTGTGAAACGCGCGAATGGATCAAATCAAAAGTGCAGTGAGAATGGGTTCGAGGCGAAATGTGACGTATCCAAGGGACTGGCGACGAGGAACGATAAGCCCTATAGGGGCTCTCGTTTCTTAGGTTACGACGCAATTGCGGCCATAATGACGCGATTGATGACCTCCAGGACGGGGGGCATCATCCCGGAACTACGGACGATTATCACCCACGGTATATCAATTGGAGCCTTTTGTCACACCCAAGTCGCGATTACTAGCCAATATGAAGACACGAAAGAGGCAAACCCCACCAGGATCGCAAGCTCTTTTATTCGTTTCCTATAGCCAAAGAAGTACGGCACAAAGAAGGGCATCAGGACTACGGTGACGACCCCGAGCGTCCTGATAAACGGGAAACTCAACCCGCTGATCCGGCCACATAAAGGATAGGCCGGTACTTTCACTTCACAAGCCGATTTGCAAGATTTCTGTCTATTCCGTCTTTTTTTCTCGATTAAAGTGTATTTTATAAGCAATTACTGAAACACAACAAATGGAAAGCTTTATTAGGTGCATTTGGCATAAAAATTGACTTAGACGTAGCAGTTGTCCAAACCAGCGATGACGGTGCGGGCGCGCCGCACTGAATTGAGTATTGGATCTCTGCAACTATTTTTATCGTCACATTGCAGTGGGGTGTCAAGCGGCATGGCTTCAAAGCTGAGGTTTAGCCAGTTGGAACTAATAATTGTTATTTTGTCGTTTATGTCGGCATTCGTTCTTTGTTTGTTAGTTGCATGGCCAGTGAATAGCAACCTCGACACGCCTGGTTGGGCAGTAGGCTTTATTGAGGAACCCGTTAAGATCGTCGGTGTATATGTTTTGGCATTGCTCTTTCCGGTAGCATTTCTATCGAAGAAAAAGTGTGCGATTTATGGGGCAGCTGCAGGTCTCGGCTTTGCAGTCATGGAGAACATTTATTACATTATGATCTACCTCCCAAGCTTGTATTCGCGATACGTAGCACAAGGTATCTCGCCAGCAGCTGCCTCAGAATACATAAATCATATGTATCTCGTACGCGCAGTAATATGCGCGCCTGGTCACGTAATCTGGACAGCGATTGCTGCTCTGGGGATTGTCTACGTAATCGCTGATCGCTCACAGTGGTGGAAAACAGCCCTCTTTCTCTTGATCGCCATAGCACTCCACGGCTTCTACGATGAAGTTGTTGTTACTCTGGGGTCTAACGTTACGGAGTCGTATATGATACTGGCAGCCTATATGGCGCTGAGTTTTGTCATATTTTTCATCATCTACAAATGGATGCCAGAAACGGGAGTTCCAGAAGAGCAAGTGGCAGTCTTAATAGCCCCACCCAACAACGAAATTCTCGTGCATGACAACAAGATATTCGGAAGAGAGGACTTCGCTCCATACATCCCCTACACCGAGGCGAGCCAAATCTCTCGCGAGCATTTCAGAATTTCGCGAACTGGCCGTCAGTTCTTTATCGAGGATCTCGCGAGCAGCGGAGGCACACGCGTCAACGGCGTGCGACTCAAGCCCAATACGAGAGTCGTCTTGCCTCAGGGATCGAAGATTACGCTGCCCAACGAAATGGTCATGGTGTTTACGACGAAAGGCTCCATTGCAGGAGCGTCACCAAAAACGATTTTGAGGGTGCCCGAAAGCGCGGGCGTGACCCGGCGAATTGAGCCTACGTCAACTCAGGCATCGCCTTCAGTCACAATGCCCCTTCGGGCCAAACTTGTCGGGCCAGGCAACGCCGAGGTGTACGTTGCTGAGTCAAAGGAGTTCGGGCGTGACGATTTCCGCAAAATTATGTCAGAGGATAAACTGCCTTTCATATCGCGAAAACACTTTGCAATTCACATTTCGGGCGACGCCTACTCTATTGAGGACCTACACAGCAATAACGGGACGATGGTCAACGGCGAGCGGCTGCAACCGGGAGAAAGGCGGACGCTCAAGCAAGGTGATGAGATCTCTTGTGGAAACGTTATTCAACTTGAATTTCAACCGCCTATGTAGGCAACATAAGTCCATCGCCTTCAACAACCCCCAAAGCTGCTAACACGCACTTAGCAACGAAAGGGGGACCCTGAGAACTTAATTAACTGAATGTTGTGCGGGTCACGGCCCTTCACCCAAATCTATGGAGCATAGTAGTACAATCAGTTTGTCGAAAATATAACGCGTGAACCAGCAGGCAACGACTTTTTCGGGCTGTTGCCGCGAGCATATGACAAGAACTTACACTATGAGCGCTTGCCACATCTGAAGTTGCCGGTATAGTTCGTCTGGCCGCGTCAACTGTGGTACGCTAGAACAACGGTAATATTATCGACCCCTCCACGCTGGTTCGCGGTATCGATGAGGCTTTCGCACTTTACCTCAAGCGTCTTTTCCAGATCGGTAACAATCGCCTTGATCGCAAAATCATCGATCATATCAGTAAGCCCGTCAGAGCAAAGTAAGAGATAATCGCCGGCACCCCAGGACACAAAGTTGAGCTCGGGTTCAAACGGCTGAGGAGTCCCCAATGACTTCGTAACAATGTGGCGCTCAGGGTGCAAGCGTGCCTCGTCTGGCGTGAGTAGTCCCTTTTCAACTAGTTCTTCGACTACGGTATTGTCGTGTGTGATTCTCTGTATCGCACTACGAGTAATTAAGTAAGCGCGACTGTCCCCTTCATGCACGACGTGCAGTGTATGTGAACTACACAATGCCGCAACTACCGTTGATCCCATGCCAGTCCACGCGGGATTTTCCTGAGCTTTTTGATAGATGCATTGATTCGTCTCAACAACTGCCTCCCGCAGAACGTCTTTAAGGTGCATATCCTGGAGGTGTCGTTTCACATAATGGGCAACAAACTCCGCTGCCAATCTGCTCGCTATCTCTCCTGCTTGACTCCCACCTACGCCGTCTGCGACGAGCAATATGCCGGTTTCAACGTCAATTAGAAAGGCGTCTTCGTTGTGGTCTCGATTTAACCCTGTATCGCTGCCTGATGCAACCCACAACAGTTGCTGCTGTGCGGGTAGTGCCGCGATATCTGAACTTTCGGGGCGTTTGATGGTATCCAGGTCGACGGTGTCCTCCGCTCGTGTTGGCGCTGTGAACGACTGCACACTGACTAACGCCGGTACTCTGGCTGATACTTCAGAGTGACGCCTACGGTTACTGAGCAGTGCTCTACGCCGCCGCGTGAACAGGAATGCAGCGGCCAAGATGGACACGACAGCAGTCACAACGGCTAACGCAAGCATTGCGTTGCCACTGATACCGTCAGATAGACCTTGAAGATGATGTGTAATGCTTGTAGCGTTGCTTGTTGTATTATTTATGGCTGCTCGCACTGTATTGGACGGCGTTAGAAGAACCATCTTAGCAACTCACACTAACCGTATCGAGCGGCATACCCTAGCGATCATTCCTTTTGTGCACGTGCTCGCGCTTTCTTTGCGAGGGCTTAGCTCGCCACTGCATCCAGTTCACGCACCAATTCATCCGCGCTCTGATATCGTTCCCCCTTGCGCTTTTTCAGGCACTTAAGGATAATATCATCGAGTTTCGTTGAAATCTGACGAAATTGCGAAGGCGGCGTCGGTTCATCTCGAAGTATCGTATCGACTAGCGACCCAGCATCCGCAAAGGGAAGCGTCCCTGCAATACACTGATACAGCAGCACACCTAGTTGGTAAATGTCAGTTCGCTCGTCAGCGCCTCCAAACTCTCGTGAAAGCTGTTCTGGCGCAGCGTACTGAAGCGTAACTCCTGCTACTGAAACTGATGGTTCTGTCTTCAGCTTACTCAATCCCCAATCTGATATCTTGGCCTTATGGTCTTTGATAAGGATATTTGAGGGCTTAATATCGCTGTGCAATATCCTGCGCTGGTGCGCGTAGGAGAGCCCAGTAGCGATTTGCTTTGTGAGCTCAATTGCACGCTCAACAGGCAGGGGGCCGTATGACATCTCACTCTCCACGCTGCTGTCACACAGCTCCGATTCAAGATAAGGAATCGGAAAAATGTTGTAGTCGAAAAGCCTGACGATATTTTCGTGACGCAAGACGCTCCAGATCGCAGCTTCCGTCGTAAACAGCTTTCCCGCTTTTGGATCGCGTGACTTTAGCACTTTGACAGCAACGGGAGCGCCTTTTAGATTTAGTGCGCTGAACACTCGCGCAAACCCCCCTTCGCCGAGGTATCGTGTTTGCGAGAATCGTGATCCGAGCTCGTTCGGGAAAGATTGAGGCGAGCTAAGTCCACGTTGCTCAGCTGGTTGCGTTTCCGGTTGTGTTTGCATCGCACCAACTGTCACCGCACCAGCTGTCGTTGCACCGCCGATCTTTTCATCGACGTTGGTAGTCTCTCCAATCTTGCCGTACCTAGTCGCTGGACCTCCACCGCCTAACGAGTGACCACCCTTTTTCGCGCGTCTTGCGTAGTACGTTCCCACAACTCCAATTGCGCCTAGGATAATTGCCACACCTAGGGCCCACGTCATATCTAGATTACTACCATTAGAGAAGGGAAAATCAGCGCCGGAACCAGCACGTTCAGCGGTGGTCTTTAAAAGAAAAGGGGAATCCTGATCATAATCGGGGCCGGCTATAACAAAGTTTCCTTCCTTGGTTTGTAGAACGCCCCAAGCTGCACCTTGTATGCTTCCCCAATAGACGTCCCACGTATAATTGCCATTCGCGTCAGACTTATAAATAGTCGGGTTTCCACCCTCTAAGTCAGTACTGCCAGCTAATATATAGCCCCCGTCGTTGGTTTGTTGCACTGAATACGCCGCGTCGTCTGTGGTGCTCCCGTAGCTCTGCTCCCACTCTTTCTTGCCACTGGCATCCGTTTTGAGCAGCAATGCATCGTAACCCCCTTTCCCATAAGCGTCCTGTTTTCCAGCGCAAACGTATCCGCCATCTTTGGTTTGAAGGACGCCGTAGCCTGTTTCGTAGCCCCCCTGACCATAGGACTCCTGCCATAAGACGTTGCCATTTTGATCAGTTTTGATGAGATAGAGTTGGCTCCCATACGAAGTATCTAGCCAACCAACAATTATATATCCGCCATCTTTGGTGACCTCTAATGCTAGCGCGCTTGATCCCGACTCAAACTCCTTCATCGTTCCTTGTTGGTTGCCACTCGCATCGGTTATTATGAGAAAAGCAGTACCTGTTCCGTTTACTGTCTTCGTTTGACCGACAATGACGTATCCCCCGGCATTCGTCTGCTTAACGTCGTGAGCTACTGCTATTCCCTTTCCAGAGAAGTTGCGAACCCACTCAACCTGTTTGCCATCTTCATAGATTTTCAAAAGATATGCTTGGTGCTGTCCTTGACTGCTCGTAGAGTAACCAGCGAGGATAAACCTCCCGTCCGAGGTTTGCTGCACTGCATAAAGCGTTTCATTGCCGGTACGATTAGTAACGTATTGCCACTGCACCTTACCTTCTGCATCGACTTTAGCGTACCACCCATCGTTTCCTAGACGGGACGTCTTGTTCGAATAGCCAGCTAAAATGTAGCCTCCATCTTTCGTTTTATCCAAAGCCCATGCAGCGCTTCCATATGAATAGTGCTGCGTCCATTCGGTTGTTACGTGAGGAGTTGTCGTGTTTTGTGTAGCTTGCGCTGCCACGAGAGGTGCCGCGCTTGCCACCGAGAGAAAAATTATTGCTGCTAGAATTATAGCAGGAATTAGTCTGAAAATCCGCATCAGTTTCACAAAGCCCCCTTCGGATTACAAGTAACAACGTCCGCTTGTAGATCCTGCCTCGCGATCTTGTACCATCTCATGTCACGTGCTCTTAAAGGCGGGAATGTGACGAACCTTCGTCAGGTATTAAAGTTGCTGCGCGAAATAAATCTTTTGATACGCCTTCATACTCGCGCGCAGCACGCTCACTGCGAAAATAGACGCCTAATTACCGCAGGTTAGGACCAGGGCGCCGATTATCTTAGCGAGAGCCATTAAAGCCTTTGTTTTGTCTTCTAACACATCAACAGGCGTCAATAACAAGTTGATGTGAGGTAAATGAACATCTACACACACTTCTTTGATGTTGCCATGATCCCTTACCTTGCGTGCCAAAGAGTGTCCCGGGGCTGAAGAGGCTTAATGTACACCATTGCCAACGTAGCTTCTGGATGGAGGTTTTCTGGCATTTGGTCTTACCCTCGCCCTGCGTGGTTTGAAGTGGGGGTAGCGACAGACGGAATTCGTTGTCTCCGTCATGATCAGTCTTTGGTATGTTCTGTCAGGAAACACGCTTGTCAGCATTTCAGCGATGCCAACTTCATAAATTGATACGCCTGTGATCTTGGCGACGACCTCGACAACCTAGAAGTAAGCTTCGGCACCTTCACCCGAGGGCTCCAAATGGGGCACCCCTCGTCAAAGTTGCGCGTTGTGATTTGATGTAACTGGTGGTGCGACCGTCATGGGTTGCTATCTCGACGGTTGTGTCGGAGCCGGCGGTTGTGTCGGAGCCGGCGGTTGTGTCGGGGTTTGGCTGCCACCACCTGTCGGAGTCGGCGGTTGTGTCGGAGTCGGCGGTTGTGTCGGGGTTTGGCTGGCACCGCTCGGTTTCGGCGTTGGGCTAGCACCGCTCGGTTGCGGCGTTGGGCTGGCAGCTCCCGTCTGTGCTTCGGTGGTGACTTTTATGTAATTGTCGAGTTGCTCGATATAATTATATGTTTGAGTGCCAGAACTGATGCTCCCACTATCTTTCTCATAGTCGCGGTAGACGGTCGGTGCGTGCCCCGCTGCTATCGACCATGGCCCAGTCGGATTGGGCGTCGACGAGCTGAGGTCGTAGCCGCCGGTGTTGGCGTTCAGGTATGCAGTTGCCTCTTCTGTGGTGTTAAACTTCATGGTTGTTACTTTGTAACTCCACTGAGTCCCATTATCTATGTAAGAAGCGAGTACAGTAACGCTGTTCCGCGAGTTCCACGTCACGTTCCAGCCGGTGACGGTGTCGACGTTTTGTCCTAGTGCAGCTTTTTCTGTAATCAGCCACGTCTCGAGCAGAGTGTCACGCTGCTGCTGGGTCGGCGTCGGAGAGGCCAACGCTGTTGGCCCGAGGTTATTGTTGTTTGTACACCCAGCGCTGAGTACTGACAAAACCATAATAAAGGCGACGAGAACACCCGCGTATATCTTTTTCATAGTTGTTCCCTTTCCTATTCGCGTGCACTGGATAAATACAACTTAAAGCGAACCAAGCGCCTTAACTCTTTCCATTAAGCCCCTACTAGTACCATCCGCTGCTTATATTTTAGTAATTTCGGGCGTATATGGGGTTATTTTCCGCTGCTGAAGGCCTCATTCCTGCAAGGATACCTCATTTATAAGGGATGAAGAATATGCTAAAATCTTGACAAGTGTATAAAAAGAGACCTTACATGCCGCTTGGATTGTCGTGCTCGTAGAATGTAACTCCCGTTTTGAATCCGCGTTTCGTACTGTTTGAAGTGAGTTCCTGCGTAGTTTGTTTCCCCACACGCAGAGTCGCGAGCGCGTGATCGGTAGCGGCAGTGTAGAAGTTCCCCTCCGCGTGTAGCGAATCCTCGGTACAGCTACCGCCGTTTGATTAGCCGCTTCTGCGTTGTAATACCCGATCACGCCGCACAGTTGAACCGGTCTATCTCGACTGTTGTGTCATTGTTATTCGTGAACCACGGAGCTACGCGTCCGGCCTCGCGGACAAGTTGCCTCACGAACCTTTCTAGCTTTACCCAACTAATACCGTTATGACTGCGTTGCTCAGTAACGATAACCAACGCACCGGGCGCCGTTCCTTGGTGCATCTGCGTCCCGACCCACTGCGCCGAACTTGTTTAGTCGCTGCTGAATCATAATGGCTCTGCATTTTAAACCGATTTGCCAAACTACTCATCACGTGCGTTTGACTGTCGGTTCGTACGATGGGGACGGAGTAACTTGTGCCATCCTTTGTCATTTCGCATGCATCTTATAGCCACCGTAGGTTTACCGTCATCCTTATGCTGTCGTCGGTTGCGGTGGTGGCGTCGGAGTCGGCGGTGCCGTCGGTTCCGGTGGTGGCGTCGGCGTTGCTTGGCCCCCGGCTATGTTAGCAGCCGCACCAGCTGTTGCCGGTGGTATCGTCGGATGCGGTGGTGGCGTCGGCGGCGTCGGCGGGGTTGTTTGATTCCCAGCTGGTGGCGTCGGCGACGGTGGCGTTGTTTGATTCCCAGCCGTTGTTGCCGTCGGGGTTGGACTGCTCGTTGAGCTAGTCGTGCAGCCTGAGATTGATATCGATAAAGAAACGATGATAACGAGCGAGATTGCTACAGCCACTTTTTTTTTCACTCTTTTCACCTCCTTTAATGTCGTTCTTTAATCCGTCCTACAATGTCTTTTTTTCTCCACTCCTGTGTTCTTTGAGTTATTCCCATCAAAATCCCCAAAAGCCGCGCCAGCTATCACAAGCAGCAAGAACAACCACTATCCTGCCTGAGATCTTAAGCTCCTCCTTCTACACCCCTAATATGCGCAAAAACAAATACATAAGATTACGCCAATGAAATTTAACAGTTACTATCCGTAGTGGACCTTTCGTGTAGAGCGCTATAACAAAGCGGGCAACCGCTTTCGCCAAACTCCCGTAGAACTACGCGGCTATGCAATTGAAGGTTTCATCAATGGAGGAGATCAGGTTGAAGCATCCGGCACACGGAAACGGGGCGAGCTCGCAGCCAAGCAAGTCAAACGTGACTGTTGACCCAATAACAAATCGCTACAAACAACACGCCGGACAGCTACAGACTGGAATTCCTAATTTTGGTCATCAGCAGCTATCAAGTTGGTTAACCTGCACAGGAAATATGCAGCAAGAATTGTTCAGGCAGGCAAGGGCCGTGAGACATCAGTATTTCGGTGATGAGATTAAATTGCGCGGCGTTATCGAGATGTCTAACATCTGCCAGAAGAACTGCGATTATTGTGCAATGCGCCGCAGCAACAGTGCTTTGAAACGATTCCGGCTTGATGTAGAAACAATTATCGCAGTTGCCAAGAGCATTAGAGAGGCGGGCATCTCTACGATATTTTTACAAGCAGGGCAGGATCCGCACTGTGATCAAATGTTGGAGAGGGTCATCCCTGCAATTACTAATGATTTGGGAGCAGAATTACTTTTAAACGTTGGTGAGCGCAGTAAAGAGACCTATGAACGGTTTGTCCTGCTCGGAGCTAAATCATTCATTTTGAAATTTGAAACCTCCGATGCTGCAGGATATGAAAATATCGTTCACGGACCACTGGATACAAGAATTCAGTGCATGAAATGGATAAGGGATGCAGGCATGAAAATCGGAACCGGAAACATCATTGGACTGCCGCATCAATCAATGGAGAGCTTAACGTCAGATATCCAACTTGCCTTCAAGTTTAAACCGGACTTTGTCAGTGTAGCTCCCTTTATACCTAATCAGGGGACACCGCTTGAAGACCAACCCTTCGGGGATATTAACCTTACTCTTAATACGATGGCCATCCTGCGTATTGGGTTAAAAAAGGCTTTGATTCCATCGGTTAGCGCGCTTGAGTACATTCGTACCGGAGGCCAGCTAATGGGGTTAAATGCAGGAGCTAATGTACTGACCATCAATTTTACTCCGCGATCGTATAGAGTACATTACAATATCTACGCAAGAGACCGTTTTGTAGTCACTTTTAACCATGCTATCAATACAGCTAAAACGGGCGGCCTTAAGGTAAACTCCAAGGTTCAGCTAAATGAGGCTCTGTCAAATAAGGGACAGTTGAAAGATAACTGTTGATATTTGAAGAGAAATAGTAGTGACAAAGATGACAGCCGCAAATGGTAACAGATTAAACGCCTCACGGTCAGCAGAGGGTACAGATCAAGCTTCCGCCATTACACTGGATATCCACTCAAAAGCTTCGATTGTCCACATCGGAAGCCTTGACTCTTTTGAAGTTACCAAGGGCGGCAGATCTGCCGCCGGAAAACTACTTGCGTACCTTGACACCGGCAAAGTCAGGTCACTGAAATCTGCTATTCGTCAGTACCAGCGTCTTATCCCCAAAGAGAACTATGGCGGTGAATACACCGCGCTGCAATGGATCTGCAAGTTGTTGATGGCTTCTAAAGAAGATAACCAGGACTTTCTTTCGCAGCCCCTCGTTGCCAGCTGGTTTGATACTCTGGCAAAAGACGATTTTGCAAACTTAAGGGACTACCTCAAGCTAAAATACCGCTTTGTAGAAGTCGAAAGAGAGGACCTTGAGGCTAAAACGAAACTCCGCTTCCTTGAGGACTTTGTTACCTTCAACAATCCGGACCGTGAGAGCTGGGATAAGACCACAGAGACCATTATGAGCGTCGATCCGCGAGAGGGCGACAGCATCATAGATTTCGGATGTGGTCCGGGATATGTTACGTTTCAGTTTGCCGATTTGGTCGGTGAAAAGGGGCACGTATACGGTATCGAGACGAACGAGCAGCACATTCGTTATCTTAATGGCTACATAAAGAAAAACCACGTTCACAACGTGGATATTTTTGAATATCAGGCCGATGGATGGGGGTTGGGGGACTCCATCAAAGCCGATCTTATCTATATGTGTTCGCTGTATCACATTATCTATGCAGCCTTTACCGACACGGAGAGGGATCTTTTTTTTGAGAACGTAAAGAAGCACCTCAGTGATGGCGGGCGTTTTGTTGTCGTGGACAACGATCTTGTAGAGGGTAAAGGATTGCCATACCACGGACCGTATATATCCCGGGATCTGATTACTAGCCAGGTGTGGCATTACGGCTTCGAGCTTGTTGCCCAGTACCAATTCACGCTCCAGCGTTACGTCCTTGAATTCGAGCTCTCAGCCACACCACAAAAAATAGCGGGCCCCCAAGTTTCACTTCCGGCGACGTTTGTTGACGAACAAGCCACAGATGCCATTCGAGTCACTGCACCCTCGTCATTGGTTCGCTTCCGTATGATCGGCGCTTCATCAGAGGGGTACACCCTGTTAGGGAAGAGAGCAGCCAGGCTTTTCTATGCCGCGCTCGAAAAAAAAGATAGGACCACTGTCGAAGCCGCGCTTAAAGCGTATGAAGAATTGAGTCCACAAGAAAGGATTGGTGATGAGTACACAGCTTTTGAGTGGTTCTGCAAATACCTCTTGGCATCAAAGGAAAAGCAGACCCAAATGCTTCGTGATAGATTTGACGCCGAATACTTTGATTATCTGGCCACTGATGACTTCGCGCTGTTAAAAAAGTATCTCAGAACCAAGTATGACCTGGCAAAGGCGGATCCGGAAACGCCCCGGACCGGTGACGAGTTTTCAGATAAGCGGGTTCATGACGTGACCTATGAGTATTCCGGCACGGAAGTGAGCTTCGAGCAGCTTAACGAATGGAACGAATTTGTGGCCTTTAACAATCCCAACCGCGAAAGCTGGGAAAAAACGATTGAGATGCTTGATTACGTAGGTGTCAAAGACGGCGAAGCAGTCGCCGACGTAGGCTGCGGTTTTGGATTTTTTTCCTTCAAGTTTTCTCAGTTAGTCGGCCTAAACGGTAAGGTCTATGCTACCGAGGTCAACAAAAACGCCCTTGCACACGTCGAAAAAATCAGTAGCAAATTCGGACTAAATATCGAGACGATCCAGTCGCGCTTCCACGATGTTCGCCTTCCTCGCAAGAGTGTCGACACTATCTTTATGTGCTCGATGTATCACGCTGTCTACGTGGCTTCCATTGAATTTGTAAAAGACCAGTTTATCGCCAGCTTGAAGAAAGCGCTTCGAAAGGGAGGACGACTTGTGATTGTGGATAACGCGATAACGCCTCCTTCGGTTGTGCCATATCACGGCTCCGGCATCGCAAAAGAGCTTGTTATCTCGCAATTGAAGTATTACGGATTTCGCCTGGTTGACTCTAAACAGTTTATCCCTCAGCGCTACGTGCTGATTTTCCAGCAGGGGTGACGGGCCGGATTCATGGTGTTATATGCCATACAAACAAACGCCATAACCAAGAACTTCGATCGGGTTACGGCCGTAAAAAACGTTAGCATCTCGATTAAGCCAGGGGAGTTATTCGGACTTCTCGGCCCCAACGGCGCTGGGAAGACAACTCTCATAAACATGTTATCCACCTTAATGCCACCCTCGAGCGGAGGTGCCAGGGTGTGGGATTTCGATGTGGTCAAAGATGCTTCTTTCGTGCGGCAGAGCATCGGCGTGGTGTTCCAGGACCCCACACTTGATTACCGTCTCTCTGGTCGGGAGAACCTAGATCTGCAAGGCAGGCTTTACGGTCTTGACAGCAGACTTAGAAAAAAGAGGATTGAAGAAGTTCTCGATCTTGTTGAGCTCACGGACAGGGCAGATTCCGTAGTTAGGACGTACTCGGGCGGAATGCTGAGGCGCCTTGAGATTGCGCGCGGATTTATACACAAGCCCCACGTCTTATTCCTCGACGAGCCCACGCTCGGTCTTGATCCCCAGACACGAACCCATATCTGGGAATATATAAAGACCCTAACTGAAGAGGAGGGCGTGACTATTGTGCTCACGACACACTATATGGAAGAGGCGGATCACCTATGCAGCAGGGTCGCTATTATCGATCACGGCGAGATCGTGGCACTTGACGCTCCCGACGCCTTAAAGAACGAGGTCGGAGGGGAGATAATCACGCTCGAGTTAGAAGACTCAGCTGATATCGCGGGATTATACAGCGTTTATGAAAAAAATGGATTCGCAAAGATCGTTTCTCTGAAAAAAAACGAGCTCTCCATTCCGGTCAGCGATGGTGAGCGCCAGATCCCGCACGTTTTAAAGCTTGCCTCGAGTACGGGCACCTCAATCGGCTTAGTCAGTCTGCACAAACCCACCCTGAATGACGTGTTTCTCCATCATACAGGCCGTGCGATAAGGGACGAAGAGGCGAGCGAAACAGAACACGTCAGATCCAGGGTTCAGTCAAAATGAGGCAGCAATAATGGCAAGAAAGACGATTGACTCTTTCTATGCGATGTGGCTTGGGGAGATGTTACGATTCTGGCGCTCAAAGGCGCGCATGATAGGTGCCCTTGCAACCCCCCTCACTTACATCGTTTTTCTCGCGCCAGGTCTGGCTGCGGGTTTTCAGTTTCAAGGCGGGGGTGTTATCAATATTGGTTTTTTCGCACCGGGTTTTATAGGTATGACCGTTCTCTTCGCATCCCTGTTTGGCGGGGGCGCGATCATATGGGAAAGAGAGTTCGGCATTCTCAAAGGAACCTTAGTCGCGCCAATTAGCCGTTTCGTCGCCGTGGTGGGTAAGGCCACAGGCTTTGTTACGATAACCTTGATTCAGGGCACCGCGATACTGGTTTTAGCCGGACTTCTCGGGGTGCACTACGTCTCATTTGTAGGCGTGCTAGCAGCTATCGTTGTCATGTTTCTTGCAGGGATTGGTTTTGTCGGATTTGGCATTGCCCTTGCTTCAGTAATCGAAAGTCATGAGGGATTTCAGATGATCATGGGTTTCCTCACCATGCCTCTGGTTCTGCTCAGCGGAGCATTTTTCCCGATTGCAAACCTGCCCGCTTGGCTGAAGACGCTTGTATATGCAAACCCCCTTACCTACGGCGTCGAAGCGCTTCGCTGGTGTCTGCTAGGCACCGCTACAATTCCTATCTCGTTGAGCGTTCCGGTAATAACCCTGTTTGCTTTCATTATGCTTGCAGCTGCGGCAAAACTCTTTGGAAGAATGAAGATTTGATATAGTTGTTCTATCAGTCCGCCCAAGCGCATCCGGGTTTTCAGCGGCGTGTCTCATACGACGAGATACTTGTACCTGATTTCAAAGTATTTGTCACATTTCTGAAGGAACGCAACAGTCTCACGAACAGCTTCCAGACGTTGTATTAAGCCACTTCTGCCCTATCAGCCGAGATCCGTCGGGCAACTGGGTGCGCCAATGCATCCTCAGAAGTGTTATCAGCGTAAGGGTGCAATGGCCCTTGCGCATATGCATCAATTGGGAACGGCATGAACTCATTTGAGTTAAACTGTTCAGCCACTTCGTCTGCAACAAAAGCACCTAACTCGGTAAGGCGGACGATTTCGTCATTCTCTTCAATCAACCCGAATTGTTTCAGCCTTTCGACCTTCTTCCGAAAGATGCTATCGAAGGAAACGCCCGTTACTTTTTCAAAATATGCCTTTTTGAGATCGCTGTTTTTAAGCGGCAAAACAATTGCCCAGCGCACCTGCGTCTCTTTGCTGCGGATAAGGCCGCGGTTAATAGGTAGCTTTCCTTCTTCAATACGGGCGTAATACTCGTGGAAATATTGTGTATTAAGTGCAAACCTATCTCGCAGGCTGCTAAATGCCGTAAGGCCAAGCCCTATTTGGTCGTACAGCATGCAGCACTGGTTGTATGCATAGTGAGAGAAGTGCTCCTTTTTCTTCGAATAAACACGACGGAGATTCTCGTGGAAGCCGTGCTCATTAAAGATGCCGATAGCTATTTGTTTCATCATCATGGTATCCTCAAATGATGGGATACTGGTAGGATCTTTTTCCCGCAGTTTGATGATGTGACCCTGCAGGTCCCCATAAGCCAGGACCTTCAGACGGTATAGCTGTATCTCATCCACCGGCAATGTGACAGCTTTTTCAATAACATCAATCCAGTTTTCCATGGTCTCGCCGGGATGGCCGAAAATAAATTCTATATTGAGCTGGAAGCCGAACTTCCTGCTGTTCTCAATTGACTCGATTGCAGTTTGGGCGTTGTGAGGCCGGTTCATTATTTTCAGCACGCTGTCATCAAGTGATTGCACCCCAATAGTAAGGCGGTTTATACCATAATCTTTCAAGATACGCAAGCGCTCAAGACCGGATTGCCCTACAAGTGTGCCGGGATCAACGTCATAATTGAACTGGCGGCACTGTGTCAAATCAACTCGCTTGCAGAAAAATTGGAGGAATCGTTGTAGTTGCTCTGGGGTAAGAAAGGTAGCTGTACCACCGCCGATAAGTACAGACCTAGCCTTGATTTTGTCAATGCCCAACCGGCGCATATAGATGTCCATCTCTTTTTCCAGAGCAGCTAGATAGCGGTTCTTTTCCTCAGTCTGCTGTCCCAGTTTCCCAGGATAATGACAAAAGGTGCAGCGCTGCTCGCAGAATGGAAAATGCACATATACGTCGAGGAACCCGTCCTGTGGGAGGGTATAACCGGCAAAGATTTCATCGTCGGTGGTGGAAGGATATTGTGTAATTGGTGGGTAATGAACTGATGGAACGAAGTCCCCATCAAGGCAGATAAGGCCTGCTGCTTGTAGTCTTCCAATTTCATCAACACGTTGTCTAGCTTTCGCCAACAACCCCCCATATTTAACTGAATCCGGTTTCAACAAGCATCAAAAAATATGTGAGAAAAAATATACTTTTCGGTAACGTGCCTTATTTGAGGCCGTTTGTCGATGAGGGGGTATACAATCGCGACAATGATGTTAAGCGGGACATAGAGTTACGCTATTCAAAGCTGATCGTTGAATCGCCCCATATGGTGATTGGCCGGTCAAACGGCGCTTGGAACTTAAATGAGTCTTGTTAATGCGATAATCGTGTCGCTAAATGATGGATAGGCGCGTATTAGCTCGTTCCTGTCTCCGAGCTCAAAATCTGAAAATTCGAAGCCCGGAGATACAGTTGTGCCGAGCAGGGCATATGTGCCCCCCTCTGCAAGCCGTGATCCATGCCAGGTCCCACGCTGCACGACAGTCTGCACCTGCGCGCCGCCCGCAATATCGTTGCCGAGTATCACCACGCATCCAGAACCGTCAGGTAACAATTGAACGAGTTCGACGGGATCTCCGAGATAGAAGTGGTATATCTCGTCCGTTTTGATTCGGTGAATGGCAGAAAACGTTTCTCGCGTCAACAAGTAATAAATTGCTGTTCCATATCTTCTATTCCCTGCATAGCGTTCGGGCAACGCCCCCTTTTCGATTAGCTCATCCGATCTGTACGTCTCTCTGTAGTAGCCCCCTTCTGGGTGGGACTTTAGACTAAGCAGCTTAACGAGTTTTTCTGCGGTGATCATAGCTTGGACAAACCTTGGAGCGACGGGTCTTAGCCTTATGCCTGTAGTGTTTCCAATCAATTCCACTCTCGCTGTGCGCCATTATGAATACTCTGTTTGATTGATCCTTATAGCGTATATTGCTTAGTTTTCGATCTTGAGCTTGAGCGATACCATTAATTACATTCTCCATGTGATTATCGGATATGACAAAGGCAGAAGAGGCAATCGCGCTTTTTCAGCGAGGTTTCAACTGTGCACAGGCCGTGCTCTCGGTCTTTGCATCGGACTTCGGACTCGACCGGTATATGGCGCGTCGGATCTCACATGGATTTGGCGCCGGGATTGCCCGTACGGATGATACATGTGGGGCTCTCTCTGCGGCGATCATGGCGATCGGGCTACGATACGGCGGCGTAAAAGCTGATGAAAGCGCGGCGAAAGAAAAAACCTACGCGATGGTCGCTGAGTTTCTAAAAGAATTTAAAGTACACCATGGCTCGCTCGCCTGCACAGACCTGCTTGGGTACAACCTATAAGACCCGCAACAGTTTACTGAGGCGAAAACGCATAAAGTCGTGATGGAGCGGTGCCCGGCTTTTGTCTGGGATGCAGTTGAACTCGTTGAAAAACTAATCTAGGTAAACTACATCGCCTATATAATGTGGAGATGGGAACTGTGACCAAGTAAGATTTATTCTTTGGACTCTATGCAAAAGTAGTTTTCCCTTTTTTTTGAGCCGATTTTTGGCTTTAAGAAGAAGGTACCATATTGAAAATTTTTATAGAAAAATATCAAGTCGAGGTTATGTAAATGAAGGTAACAGCCTTAATCGAAGACACAAAACCTAAAAATACGGATTTCTTCTCTGAAAAAGGACTGTCACTACACATTCAGAGAGATGATGACAATGTCCTCTTTGATACTGGTGTCACAGGCAAATTTGTAGATAATGCAAAAAAATTATGGATAAACCTAAATGACGTAGATGTCGCTGCTATATCCCACGGACACTATGACCATGGAGGAGGATTGGGTAGATTTATGGAAGTGAATCAAGCATCCCCCGTTTATCTACGCACCCACGCAGATGGAGATCATTTTTTCAAGGCATTTTCAATAATAAAAAGAGACATTGACATAAACAAGGAGCTTTTTGTGAATTACGCAGATAGAATTCATCTGATGGATGAGGCCACTGAGCTTGCACAAAACGCGTACCTTTTAACCGATATAAAGATCAAGTATCCCACCCCTGCCGGCCAAAAATATCTTTATGTGAAAAAAGGCAACCAGATGGTCCATGATGATTTTCCTCACGAACTGATGATGGTTATTCGTGAAGATGATGGTCTAGTTATATTTTCCGGCTGTTCACACCACGGAGTCCTGAACATGGTGGATGCTGCCGTTGAAAAATTCCCTGATACGCCGATTAAGGCTCTTTTCGGCGGGTTCCACTTCATTGGTCTGCCATTTTTCAACCACATGGCCGAAACTAAAACCAGTGTTGAAAATATCGGGAGGAAGCTGACGGAATATCCTATAGGAAAAGTCTTTACGGGGCACTGCACGGGGAGAAAGGCATATCCTATACTAAAAAAAGTCATGGGAGATAAAGTTGATCACTTTGCAACGGGCAACAGCGTAGCACTATGAATGATGATTGGGGTTATTTTTGACGTCCGTGACCCGCTTCCCTAAATAGCAGATTCTTTATTGAAAGAAACACGCTGTCATGTTTGTTAGCATGACCACGATGCACCAGCTAGAGCCAATGCGCGACAACAATCTATCAGTGTCCATAATCATCCCCACCTACAATGAGCGGAACAACATACACGAGCTCCTCGAGCGAATTCAGCGATCTTTGGAGCCATTGAGAGCTCCTTATGAGATTATTATTGTCGATGACGACAGTCCCGACGAAACTTGGAAAGTTGCTTCCCGTTATTCAGATGGCCCCCCATTACGAGTTCTGCGAATTAAAAGGAAAAAGGGACCTGCAAAAGTCTTTCTGGAGGGGATTAAAGCCTCAAATTACGATATTGTCGTTGTCATGGATGCTGACTTACAACATCCTCCTGAAACGTTACCTAAACTGATCTCAAACGTAAGCGATGGAGCGGACATAACGATAGGCAGTCGCTTTGTCGAACCGGGCGCTGTGCAACAGTACGGTTTGTTTAGACGAACCATTTCAAGAAGCGCCGATTTACTTACTAGAACTGCGTTCAGGAAGATTCGAGGCGTTAAGGACGTTGATTCCGGTTTCTTCGCCTTTCGAAAGGATGTTATTGCGCACGCGAATCTCAATCCCGTCGGGTACAAGATTTTGTTAGAGATCCTCATCCTAGGAAAATATAAGTCGGTATCAGAGATCACATACGGCCTTGATCCGCAAGCAGCAGGAGCTCGCAAATTTGAAACCAACAATACGGTGAACTATCTCCGCCATCTATCGAGCCTCTTTTCGAGATCGGGCGAACTCCACCGCTTTTTAAAATTCTGTACGGTAGGGGCCGTTGGCGCTGTCGTAAACCTGCTCGTGCTGTATGCACTGACAGAGTTTGGGGTGTTCTACCTGCTTTCGGGTTTGGTAGGTATAGAAGCAGGACTGTTGTCAAACTTCATGCTAAACAGATCATGGACGTTCAAAGACAGAGGGGCTGCAGGGCTCAGATTCTTGCTCACCGCTTTATACAGAGATCACGCAGTGAGATTTGTCGGGATTATGCTTAACCTCTTGATTTTATGGCTACTAACGAGCTTATTCGGTCTTTATTACCTTATATCGCAATTAATCGGCATCACGGTGGCTATGCTATGGAACTATGGCGGCAACCAGTGGTGGACGTGGGAACCTTCCTGAGAACCGACGTAACCTTGATGGCTGAGCCGGTTCCGCCTCAACACTGTCCTCTGCTCGAGCTACCGCGAGAATCAAGCTGAACTCAACGACTCTCCCCGCCACCAAGCAAAGCTTTTTGCTGCTCGCGATGAAATTGATCACCACATGGCCAACTTCTGCGAGAACTGCGGAAAGAAACTCTATAAAGCAGAAAGATGCCCGAGAACGTAGATAACTACATTAAGAAGCAACCATCGCCACAACGAGAGATCTGCGAGAGGTTGCGAGAAGTGATTCTTCGAGCGCTACCCCACGTACGAGAGGAGATGAAGTGGGGGGTTCCGACGTACGACGGTGGGATCTACTACATTGTTGCACTCAACGACCACGTGAATCTGGGCTTTTCTATGGTCGGTCTTTCAGCAGACTTATGGGACCAATTTGTTGGCTCAGGAAAGATGAAGCACGTCGAGATTCGCACCGTAGGCGAAATCGAGGAGGCTCGCATCACGCATCTATTACAGTTAGTATGGAAAGCGAGCCGATAGCAAGCGGTCACGGACGAATCACACCCTTATGCGCCTTTAGTCAGTTTCAGTGCAAAATGCACGAACGTTACGGCATACCGCACGACGATTAACGCATAGCTGAAAGTCCTGCGTTAGGGGCCTTCTTGCCCCGGAGTAATTGGTGCAAATCCAAAATAGGTCACATTCGTTCTTTCGGGCAAATAACCCGCCCATATCGGCGACGGGGAGCTGCTACCCGCATGAATAAGGAGGGTAGTATTGCCCTTAGCGTACTGCGCCGACCAAAAGTCTTTGGTGCTGTTCTCTGAACCGGTAACACGGTACCCCAACTTGGTCATTTGCGTACGGTAAAACTCTTTCACACTGGAAAGCGAGTCTTTGGTCTCAAACGCCCATCCTGTGCTGTTCTTGTCAGGGCTAATGAGCCGAACTGAAGGGGTGTATCGAGGCGCGAACGAAGGATCGGGATCGGACCCAGCATTGTCAGGGGGATAGTTCGCCGTCGATTGCCCAGTTTTAGCGGTGACCGATGCATTTCCGCTATTCGTAGTTGACGTCGTACATCCAGCAGTGCAGGCGACGAGGATGAGTGCAGCGCACAAGGCTGCGATGAGGTATCTTGACGGTGTCTTCATGCTTCACTCCTTAGTAAGACGCTTCAAATGCGCCCGCTCTTCTATTAAAGCTGCTTGTTTTGCACCCACGAAGACCTCACGAAGCAAAGTTGTTAGCTCCAGCTGTTCACGCAAGTGAACGGTGGGGAATATGGATGACTTAAACAGAGTAGCGGGCCCCTTAACGAGCGTACTTAAAAACAGAAACGGGCCTAAGAGGCAGAAAGCGACCCGTTTTGTTATCGTCCCTGATTGTCGCTTTAAATGGAATTCGCTTAATGTCAGCTTCGCGCAAATTGTCTTCCCACGTCCAAAACCACGCCTCGCCGTTTCGAACGTGGACGATGGCGACATTTTCCGCTAAGGAACGCAAGAACGGTCGTTCCTCAAAGAGTCATCGGGTTAGATCGGCGTCGTCGAGGAATTTAACCGTTCCAGATGCTCGCATCATCGTTCCGATATCCACCGCTCCTCCTTCTTCAGGCGTACGTTCCGGTGGCGCATAAAAACATAGCTCAACCTTCGGATTTGCGACCAACTGTCGATAGATGCTCTTTGTCTTGCCCGTCGAAAAGTAGAAGCCGTCTTTGTCAACAAACCACAACCCAAACGTCCTCACTCGCGGCTGATCGCCGTCGACGGTCGCTATTGAACACGTCGGGTGGTCGTTTGCAAACTGCACAGATTTTTCAAAACCTATAGTTATCACCGTCTCCGAAATGCTCGTTTGAGCACAAAAACATAATCCCGGCAAAACTTCTTAATCAAACAAAGAGAATTCTAAGCGGCGCGATGTTTTTCGACGCGCGCGCCATATAAGCAGGCAGGAATTAAGATGGATTGCGAAGAGATATTAGAGGACATCGTCGCCTTCTGCAAGAAGGAGATCGAAGCACTTGATAACAAGACAAATGTGGACACCCCGCAGGGTTATGACAGTCTTAACATTCATCGCGGCCTCCGCGACGCATACGAAAACGTCATAGATCGTATAGCGATTAAGAGGACCGCTGAAAAATGATTACCGTCGGTAAGGCTTACCGACTATACCGAACATTTACGAAGCGCTTTACCACTTGCCATTATATGTAGCGGGCTCGAACGTGCTGGACTTAGGATGATGAAAGCGTTATTGCTCCGTGTCGGCATCGATAAGGGAAGCGGCGGGACCTACGGCCCCATCTTTAACGACGGATCGTTCGAATTTGTCCCCATCCCAGAGACGTACCGCTCGTGCACCGCCACGACGTACGGCGAAAGGATCGGCAGAACAGGAAAACTGCTGTCGACGTACGTGCCACCAGCGCTCAGGCACGTGCCAATGCACGATGATCCTGAGTTTGAAACGCGCACCTATGGTGACCCGTCGGCTAAACGGCGCTATCTCCTCCAACTGTCCGAAGGGGATTTGCTCGTTTTTTACGCAGGATTAAAGCCGTTTAATCACGACAACGCTGACTATCCTGAAGCGCTTTATTTCGTCGGCTATTTTACGACCGATCGTGTGATCGATTTTAACTGGTTGTCAGCGTCAGAACGGTCCGCTTATCGTCAGCGTTACCCGTACAACGCCCACATTAAGCGCGGATACGCCTTTGAGAATCTAGTAATCGTCGTTGGCAGTAACGACAGCAGGCTTTTGAACCGCGCCGTGCTGATCAGCGAGAAGAAGCCCGACAAGAGCGCACGGCCAACCTACGCGCTGTCATCTGAGATGGAAGAGATGCTCGGGATCTCCGGATTCATCCAAAGAAGCATACCGCCACGGTTTGTCACTCATGAGCGCAGCGTGACTCAGTTGGCGCAGCTGCTCGACTCTTCGTAAGCCGTCTCTAGGCTATGGCTCAGCGATTGTACTCACGTGCCCCTCTAGTCTTTGCTACACTGACGGGGAGGAACAATATCAGGCATAGACCTCAAATGTAAGTTATGCTAAAAAAATAATTGACGGTTGGAGTTTTTCAGCAACCTATAATTTTGGAATAACAAAGGAGATCAGAAAAATGGGTAGATTGGATAACAAGGTTGCACTGGTTACCGGTGCAAGTGCTGGGATGGGATAACATTGCCAAACTCTTTGCAAAAGAGGGGGCATCAGTTGTTGTAATCGCTCGGAGAAAAGAAAAACTCGCAACCCTTGTAGCTCAAATAGAAGCTAATGGTGGAAAGGCCATTGCCGTCGCTGGAGATGTTACCATTGAAGAAGATGTCCAAAAGGCCGTCAAAACAGCTGTGCAAGAATTCGGGAAACTGGACATAGTCATCAACAACGCAGGGTTAATGGATAAGATGACTCCTGTTGATTTACTGGATGATGATCTGTGGAATACAGTTATAAACGTCAATGTAACAGGGCCGATGCGGTTTTTCAGAGCCGCTATACCTGAGATGGAAAAGATCGGCGGGGGTGTATTCGTCACCATTGCATCTCTTGCTGGGCTATACGGAGCAAGAGCTGGGGCAGCGTACACAGCGTCAAAACACGGAGTTCTTGGCCTGGCAAAAAATGTTGCATTCATGTATGCAAATAGGAACATCCGCTCCAATATTATTGCCCCAGGCGGTGTTCAAAGTGAAATAGGGGGAACTGAAAGTTTCAATCAAGCAGGGAGAGAGCGATGTAAGCTGGGTATGGGTACGATGCCGCGAATGGGCGACCCTGAAGAGATTGCCCAACTGGCTCTTTTCCTCGCTTCAGATGATGCAAGTTTAGTAAACGGAGCGGTCGTTACGGCTGATGCTGGCTGGGGTGCTTATTAGACGCAGAGCGTTCGTTTAACGCTAGGGCATTTCAGTTTTCGCTCATATTTAGGCCGTAATGCCCTACTATTTTCCATTTGTACAGCCTCCGCAAGTCTCAGGAAACGACCGGTCAACGTGCCGCTTAGACGGTGTACAGACATTTTGTTCGAATGAGGATTGTGCTTGCGATTATTGTTGTGGCAGTTGGTGGGTGCACCGGCTGTTATTTCTAGGCTAACTATCAGCACCTGTAGCGATACGTTCGTCGGTAGTATTGCATTCCTGAGATTGCAGACTGTGTATCCTAAAAACATCGTCTAAAAACGATTTGTTTTGAACACGACAGTACTCGGATATTATATTGTCTTACAAAACCTATCGACTTGACGGAGCTGAAGTGCTAACCCACTCTCTCAAACGAGCGCCGAAGCACCTCAATCCCTTTATTAATGTCGTCTTTTTCTATCGTTAGCGGGGGGCAGAATCGAATCGCCGATTCCCCCGCTGGCAGCAGGGCCAGACCGTTTTCGAAGGCGTCATTGAGGATTACCCGTCGTTCTTCTACCGCAGGCTCCTTCGTTTTCTTATTCTGTACAAGTTCGATTGCCGCCATGAGACCCATACCGCGCACATCTCCAATGAGGTCGTAGTCCTCTTGCAGCTCATTAAGGCGCAACAGCAAGTGCTGTCCGGCATCTAACACGTAGTCGCCGAATCCCGCGCCACTGAAAATGTCGAGCACGGCCAGCCCCGCAGCACATGCAACGTTATTACCTGCAAACGTGCCAGCGTGCGACCCGGGCAGCCACGTCGTCACCTCTTCAGAGGCAACCATTGCCCCGAGTGGCAGGCCGCCACCGAGGGCCTTTGAGAGGCAGACGATATCCGGCGTCACCCCAAACTGCTCTGAGGCGAGAAACGTGCCCGTCCGATAACAGCCCGTCTGCACCTCATCAACGACCAGGACAATTCCGAAATCGTCACAGAGCATTCGGACCTCCTGCAAAAAGGGCTTAGGCGGGATGATATATCCCCCCTCTCCCTGAATCGGTTCAACGAAGATTGCAGCGACCTCTTCGGCAGGAACCTCCTTTTTGAAGATTTCCTCTATTGCAGCGAGCGATATATCGGTTGATTCGCTTCCCTGCCCTCGATATGGATTCGGAAACGGGGCGCGCAGGACCGGGAGGAACGGTCCGAACCCTGCCCTTTGGATTGACTTTGTTGCCGTGAGGCTGAGTGCCCCGTAGGTTCGTCCGTGGAACGCGTTGGAGAACGCAATAAAGTACTTTCGCCCTGTGTGGTAGCGTGCGAGCTTCATCGCCGCTTCAACGCTTTCCGCCCCCGAGTTCGTAAGACAGACTCGCTTGAGGCTCGGGGGCAGGAATCCTACGAGCCATTCTGCAAACGTAACCGGCGCGTCTGAACAAAAGGCAAGGAACGCCCCGTGGGAGAGCGCCGTGGCCTGTTGCACAATGGCGCGCACGACCTTAGGGTGATTCCACCCCACGTTCATCACAGCAAAGCCAGCCGTGAAGTCTAGGTACCGGTTTCCGTCTACGTCCCACAAATTAACATCTTGTGCGTGCTCGAGCACGAGCGGGTAATGCCGTGCCATGGACTGAGAGATCACGTCAGCGTCCCGTTTAAGTACAGCGACTGCGTGAGGTCCAGGCGGTTTCGTCTTTATGTGCGGTTCCATGCTGACAAACGGTACGACGTGTTGATACAAAAACGTGTTCTCCCCGCGTGGGCTTCTGCTGCTTCGACAGCGTCAAGTATGTCTGATTACACGTAATACGACGGTGCTGGGGGTGTAGAAACGAACGACGAACGAATAGCCGCCTTAGAAAGACGCGTAAAAGAGTTGGAGACGTGTTGTGAGAAGCTCAAGAGCTCTGTGGAAGACTTAGACCGGAGGAAGGCAGACCGAGTGTCTGATCGTCCGGATGTATACTTTCATCCCATAGAACCCCCGCGTTTTGAAGGCAGCAAGATAACGAGGCAGCAAAGACGATAGGGTTTTTTGCTTTCCTTTTCTGCCGTGACGTGGTTTGGCATGGAGCTATGAGCTTCCCGCAATGAGCTAACAATTGAGCATGGCAATTAGCTTCAAGCACGCTCAACAGTTCGAGCAAGTTGCAGGGAGTGTCGATGGGCTAGCCTTTCTTCTACAACTGATATTTACGAGCGCACGTTATTGCTCTGCAATTTCGTAGCGAGCATGACCACTTTTCTCGCCAACCCGCTGCACTCCTGAGCGCACTGGTCATCTGGACTGCCACTTGCCACAGCACCGTAATGCCCGCCAGATGATATCGGGTCACCGCACGCGACCATGCCGTGCACGATAAATGCCCCCAAAAGTGCCATGATGGCTGTCTCCCGGCCTCCGGCACGGTGCCCAGAACTGACAAAAGCAGCGCCGACTTTGTTTTCCAGTTGTCTTCTGACGCTGATCGAGTCGTCGATGAACTTCTTGATCTCGCTTGATGGCAAGCCAAAATAAACGGGTGAGCCGATGATTATGCCGTCGGCCCAAACAAGGTCATCGTTTGAGGCATCTGCTACCTCTTTGAGCCGGACCTCCGCCCCTTCTTTTCCTGCAGCGTCGGCTATTAGCTCTGCCATCGCTTGGGTATTTCCAGTACGCGAGTAGTAGACCACAAGAACGTTGACCGTTTGCACCACCCCCTACTGACTTTTCATAAAGAATTAAGCTACAAGTGAGGAGCTTATAACCGCTATCAGACTGTGCTACTTAACCTTGAAGGAATCGATCATCTGCTGCGCGGTGCTTTCGTAAGTGTCGAAGTTTTTAGGATCTGCTTTGTACGTGATAATATACTCCTTCCCGTGCTTGATCATCCATATTTGGGTGAACTTTAGATCGTTCCCGTCATACGTTGCAGTATAGGTAATCTTATACGCCGGGAGTCCAGCGAGCGTTGCATTTCCCGCTGAAATCTCGGTGAAGTTTGAAAGGCTTTGTGCGGCTAAGAGGAGCTGAGCCGTTCGGCTGGTCACCGTCTCGTTTGTGGAGCGGTTCCACGCTTGCACGTTGAGATTCTCCACAGAGTTGTTCGTTGGCATTCTAAAGAGCACAGAAATCGGGCCGCGTTTTGGCACGTCCTTTGTCCAGTCTGACGGGTACTTGATCGTATAGCCCTTCCCGTCATACGTGTTAGTCGGAGCTGAGGGCGTTGGGTTCCCTCCGTTAGACGTGCAGCCCGCAGCCAGCACTGATAGGCCCATAACGATGCCGATAATAAGCGCGACCGTTTTTTTGTTTATCGAATTGACCACCATTTAGCAAAGACTCAAGCTACGCTGAGCGATGCGGCTTGTGATCCCAACCAGATCGTACTACTTTATCTGGAACGAGTCGATCATCTTTTGCGCAGCGCTTAGGTTCGCGTCGTAGTTAGTTGAGGCACCTTTGTATGTAATGATGTATGCTTTGCCGTCTTTTACTGTCCACGTTTGGAGCACTTTCAGGGGGTTACCGTCGATTGTTGCCGTATAGACGATCTTGTATGCGGGGAGTCCACCAAGCGTCGTGTTTGTCGCCTCAATTTGCGCAAAGTTGTCGAAGCTCTGTGCAGATGATATTCCATCTTCCGTTAAAGTTGCAAGCGAGTCACTCGCTGAGAGGTTTGCCACCTGCACGTTGAGGTTTTCAGTCTTATTGTTGGTCGGCGTTAAAAAGAGTACGAGAGCGCCGTTCATTTGCTCGTCAGGATTACCCCAGTCCGACGTATAAGCAATTGAATAGCCTTTCGGACTTGTATATGTTGTCGACGTAGTCGTATTCCCTGCATTGAAGGTGCAGCCCGACGTCAACACCGAGGCAATAAGGACCGCACCGATCAGCACTATAACGGTTTTTTTAATCATAGAATCAACCTATTTCAATAGAACTATTGCAGCGCGTATTAGCTTTATCGATTTGAAATCGCCTCGCTATTGCAGTTCATAAGCAAGCTCAACGATTGGAGCAACAAACGAGATCGTAACGTGATAGTTCAGTTCGCCAAGAATGCCCCAAATACACCACTTAAGAGGCGGTCTTGAAGTATTAAGAACGGGCGACAGGCGTCTATTCTCCAGCCAACTCAGCTGAGGTGAGCGTTTAGTAACGAATCAGCACTTACTTCAAGAGGGCTAATGACCGCGATCGATTTCGCTACTTAATCTTGAATGAGTCGATCATCTGCT
>CAYHCZ010000008.1:0-6450 GCA_964355295.1 uncultured Methanomicrobia archaeon | reverse complement strand
CGATTTCGCTACTTAATCTTGAATGAGTCGATCATCTGCTGCGCCGAGCTGAGGTACGTGTTGTAGTCGTCAGGGGCTGTCTTGTAAGTTACAAGGTAGGCCTTCCCGTCCTTGACAGTCCATATCTGGGTTGCCTTTTGGAAGTCGCCGTCATAAGTTGCCGTAAAGACCATCTTGTGCGCTGGATTGCCTGCGAGAGTGGCATTGCCAGACTCAATCTGCGTGAAGTTTTCAAATCCTTGGACGTATGTGATATGATCGCTTGTCACGCTCTCAAGTGAATCGCTTGCTGAGAGATTCCACACTTGCACGTCAAGATTCTCTGTGAGATTGTTCTTCGGTATTCCAAAGAGAACGGTTACTGTCCCATTTGTTGGTTCTCTTTTTATCCAGTTTGATGGGTACTCAATCGTGAAATTGGCGCTTTCATATGTCTTTGTCGTCACTTCAGACGACTTTTTGTTCCCTAAGTTGAAGGTACAGCCAGCAGCTAGCACTGAAAGGCTCGTAACGATAACGATCAGCAGCACCGCGGTTCTTTTGCTCATCGAATCACCTCCCTAAAAATAAGAATAACTGTGAGTAAACTTATTAGCTTTACCGCTTAGTTAGAGGTAGTAATATGAAAACCGTAAAGATCATGCCGTGCCTGGATATGAAGGACGGCCGTGTCGTGAAGGGCGTACACTTTGTGGGCTTAAAAGACGCCGGTGACCCGACAGAAAGTGCCGCTTTGTACCAAAATGAGGGTGCTGACGAACTTGCCATGCTGGACATAGCTGCCACCCTCGAAAACCGCGGAATCCGCCTGGAATGGGTTGAGAACGTGTCGTCGGTTATTGACATTCCACTAACCGTTGGCGGAGGTATTTCGACCCTAGAAGACATAGAGCTCACCCTTAAAGCCGGTGCAGACAAGGTGTCCATGAACAGTGCCGCTGTCAAAAATCCCGAGCTTATAAAAGAAGCCGCCGAAAAATATGGCTCAGAGCGCATAACCGTGGCTATTGACGGCTGCCGGAACCCTAAGATGCCCTCTGGATTTGAGGTAGTAGTGGCCGGCGGGACTAAACCAGTGGGTTTAGATGCCGTAGCATGGGCGAAGGAGTGTGAACAACTTGGTGCAGGGGTGATCCTGCCTACCAGTGTGGATGGTGACGGGACCCAGGCAGGCTACGATTTGGAATACACGAGGGCCATCGCTGATGCAGTTAACGTTCCAGTCATCGCCTCTGGCGGAGCGGGAAAATTGTCAGATTTCTATGATGCAGTTGAAGATGGTGGTGCCACCATACTACTAGCTGCGTCAGTTTTTCACTTCCGCACGTTTAGTGTCCGAGAAGTCAAGGAATATCTATCCAAGAAGGGTGTGGCTGTGTCCCTCTAAATCTTATAATCGATGCGCTTTGAGGGACACCCACTTTGGTTTATTTCTCTCAGCGACGGTCTACCAAACGCTTTGGTCGGCCCCTGATCCGGTAAAATTCAAGCCCGCCTGGTTGAGTAAAGTTGAAGAGGATGTTAAAGGTACCATCCTGGTGAGCTTCTGATAGGAGTGGTCGATACTGCAGGAAACTTTTAAGGAAATTATCCTTGACTAACTCCTCTTCACAGTCACTGGCATCCAAACATTCCATCCTGACCTGCAGAGTGGTTTCCTCAGCATCGCCGTAAAGAAACGCCTCATACTCTCCCGTGAGGTAGTCCATGTTTTCTCGCTGGAATACACCCCTCTCTAGATCGACCCGGTTAAAGGGTGACCCAGCCACCCACACCGTCTCGGCTTCCCTTTGAGGAAGCATGATCCGGAGGTGGGTGCGGCCGCAGGGACACTGATCCCGGGACATTACGACGGAGGTATCTTCCGTGTCGTAATTCAAGAGGAGTGTCCCGGTCTTGCTCCCAGGGGGTAACAGAGTGGTCAAAACTATCCGACCACATTCTCCGTCTTCCACAAAGTCACCCAGGGAAGGGTCGTAAACATCCAAGTGCACCAGGTCTTCGGGTACGTGCAAACCCACCTTCTCATGACACTCCCCGCACATGGTCCCCTCGGTGCTGCCGTAGTTGTTATAAACCGGCACATCCCAGACTTCTTCTAGAAACGCCCGTGATTCGTCAGCAAAACTCTCCCCACCGGCTACTAAACGTTTGATACTGGATGCTTGTGGGTCTAATCCCTCTGATTCCATCCTTCGAGCCAAACGAAGCAGTTTAAAGATGCTACCCACGATCCCGGTCGGGTGGTACTTGGTGATCACGTTTACCGG
Source organism: uncultured Methanomicrobia archaeon (assembly GCA_964355295.1). Taxonomy (GTDB): domain Archaea; phylum Halobacteriota; class Bog-38; order Methanoflorentales; family Methanoflorentaceae; genus Methanoflorens. The sequence continues at coordinate 4,180 of CAYHCZ010000008.1, read as the reverse complement.
GAACGTGCAGCGCCCCATAGGGATGATGGTCATGTCTATCTTCTGGGCGGCCAAGGTCATGGTGTTAGCACCCACATTCATGCCGTACGAAGCGCAGACCACCACCCGGTCCCCGGACGTGAAGTTTTGGGAGACAAATGCCCGAGCATACTTCTCTGCATAACGGTTCCAATCCTCCCAAGTTAAAAAGAACGATTTTGGATTGCCGCTCGTACCACTGGTCTCGTGAATGGTGTACACCTCCGACCAATCGATACACTTGAACTCAAATTCCTCCGTATCAGGTGGCTGCCTTTCCCTAACGTGTTTGCCAGAAATAATTGGTAAATCGCGTAGATCTTCGTGTTCCCTAATGGTTGAGGGGTCAATCTTGTTTGTATGGAACCATTTGCGATAAAAGGGAGAATTTTCCGCAGCAAACTGGACTGTATAGCGTATGCGCTCATCAATTAGGGCGTCCAATTCACCCCGATCCATGGTTTCAATTGCTTCAGAAAAGAAACTCATAATCACCGCCACCAACTGCTAGATAGATGACATGCGCTACACGCATATGAAAGAATGTTACGCGACGTTACTCCAAAATCGCGTAACTTACGAAATGCTTCGGCCTTAACTTTTTATCCGTGACGCTAGTTGCATACCTAGTTCATAGTACTCGGCAAGCTCGTCTTCGGTCGGCACGTAAAAAACTTCCACTTCTTGAATCACTTCAAAGCCACACGCTGAAATGTCTTCTGCAAGCTTCTTAGGCGCGCCTCCTAACCCCCCCATAGAGCCAAAGGTAATGGCGAGCTTCTTTTGGCCCGTCTTGTCAAATCGCAGCCCCCTGAGGTAATAAACTAAGTCGCCAAGACTCGGGTAAGGCTCACTATAAAGCGTCGGAGCACCGAACAGGACGATCTTGCTGTCGAGGATGTCCTTTGCCACCTCGCTCCGTTCGTCAACGTGCAGGAAGTACATTGCCACGACAGCCCCGCCTGCGATGAGCCCCTCGGCGAGGGCGTGCGCCATCTTTTGGGTGGAGTGATGCATCGTATCATATACGATCGTGGCCTTGTCCTTCGCCGTGCCCGTGGCCCAGTTGGTATAAGCACTGATAATCTTGGAAGGATCGGTCCAGATCTGTCCGTGAGAGGGCGCGATGATCCGAATTTTGTCGAGCAGCCCAAGCGTTTTGATCTCTTCAAACTTCTTGAGCAAGATGCGTGCCGACGGCGTTATGAGGTTTGCGAAAAACTTCTGCGCGGCCTGCATAAGCACGTATTCGGGAACGTCAGCGTCAGCTCGTTGCGCAAAACAGAGGTGTTGTCCAAAGGCGTCGTTTGAGAACAGGACCCCATCCTCCTTAAGGAAGGTGAACATGCTGTCCGGCCAATGGAGCAGAAACGCCTCAAGGAATACTAACGTCTTGCCGCCAAGCGCGAGCTCATCGCCCGTCTTGACGGTGGTGAAAGACACCTCCTCAAGGGCGGCAAAGTGCTTCTTGATCCCTTTTGCCCCAGTTCCGGTGATGTAGATGGGAGCCTCGGGGAACCTCTTATGAACCTCGGTCAACACCCCGCTGTGATCGAGTTCGATGTGATTCTGAACGATCACGTCTATAGAGAGCGGTCGACGCTCCTTTTTAAACGCGTCCTGAATCCGCCCCCACATCTGCGCGGCCGCGCCTGGGTACGCGTTGTCAATAAGGGCTACCCGGTCCTCACCGAAGACGAGGTACGCGTTGTACGTCGTGCCGTGCAGCGTGTAGCCGTGATATGTTCGTATGTCCCAGTCCAGCACGCCCACCCAGTAGACGCCGTCAGTGATCTTTACAGTATCAGCTTTCATGGTGTTACCTGCCCTAACTAACGAAATTCTATAACTAATACTTAAGACGTGATTTAATTTTTTCGATAGGATTCGCACAATTGCTGCGCTATTCGCCAGGTGATTTGTCATCTTCAAACTTGCTAAACAAGAAAAAATACCCTTGAAGCTCAGCAGTCAACCGCGTTGTCTGTGCGATACAGCCTCTTTTCAGAATAAAGACCGTGCAGATCGGTCACGTCAGATTCGCTTTAGTTAAAGTCTAAATAGAGACTACAAAGTTATTTATAATACATTGATGTCCAGTATTATACACTAGGAGTACGATAATGAGTGACTGTTTTTGGCGACACCGACAACTTAGCCGTGAACACGCGTAACGTGCGTTTCCAACAAATAGCCTACGATTCACCCGCGTCAATTTTCTTTAAACTGGCCCCAGAATACAGCGACGCGTTCCTGCTTGAATCTCGAACTGGCCTGGGAAACACCGCGCTATATTCCTACGTTGGATTTAACCCGGCTGCAACAGTGCGCGTAAAAGACGGCATCGCTACCGTCAACGAACGTCAGGAGCTCGTGCAAGACCCCTTAGACGTTGTTCAGCAGCTCATCAGCCGCAAACATCACCCTCAGCATCGATACGGATTCCTCGGCGGAGCGGTCGGATACGTCTCTTATGATGCTATTCGCTATTGGGAACGTCTCCCGCACACGACTGCTGACGATCTTGACTTTCCGGACCTCGAAATGGGTATCTACGACGACGGCATCGTGCTTGACCACTTACGCCGTGAGGCATTTTACTTTTACATCGGAAAAAGCCGTTACGAAGAGCTCTGCAAGCCCTTGCACAGGTCCTGCGAGCAAGGCGAATTCTCCATTGGGCCTCTTGACCTGAACGTCGGAAAGAAACAGTACGAATGGATGGTAGAGAGCGCGAAGCAGTACATCGCCGCCGGCGACGTTTTTCAGACCGTCCTTTCGAAACGGTACAGTTTTGCATATACCGGCGATTTGACGCCGGTGTATCTCACGCTCAGAGAAATGAACCCCTCACCCTACATGTTCTACCTCAAAATGCAGGACCGCGCCATAATAGGGACAAGTCCTGAGACGCTCGTTAAGGTCTCCGATGACAGGATCGAAAGCTATCCCATAGCCGGCAGTCGTCCGATAACGGGCGAACCACACCGAGATGCCGCGCTTGCTCACGACCTGCTCAACGACCCGAAGGAGATAGCAGAACACGTTATGCTCGTCGATCTGGCGCGCAACGACGTCGGACGAGTGGCTAAAGCCGGCAGCGTGCACGTGCCTGCTTTTATGGACATCCAGCGCTATAGCCACGTACAGCACATCGTCTCGCTTGTTGCAGGGAGACTGCGTGATGGCGTTGACAGCTTTGACGTCCTACGTGCGGCGTTTCCTGCTGGCACGGTATCGGGCGCGCCTAAAGTCCGCGCTATGGAGATCATTGAAGAACTTGAGCCTGTCCGACGGGGGCCGTACGCCGGTGCGGTCGGCTACTTTTCGTACAATGGCGACATGGATTTCGCGATTACCATACGCGCGCTTTTTGCTAAAGGAGGCACGTGTCACCTGCAGACGGGAGGGGGCATCGTTGCTGACTCCGTGCCTGAGAACGAATGGATGGAGACCGAATTCAAGGCTAGGGCGTTGGTAAAAGCGCTCGAGGACAGAGGAGGTAGCGCACGATGAAGGTGCTCGTTATTGATAACTACGATTCATTTGTCTATAATATCGTCCAACACGTTGGCGAGTTGGGAGGAACGTCGCTCGTTTATCGAAACGACGAGTTGACTCTCGAGGAAGCGAAAGCGCTCGAGCCCGACCGTATCATCCTCTCACCTGGTCCTGGCACCCCAACTGAGGCGCGCTTCTTTGGAGTGTGTTCCGCTATTCTGAAAGGCTTGAGCCCGACAACGTCGACGCTAGGGGTATGCCTCGGACATCAAGGAATAGTCGCGGCCTTTGGCGGTCGCATCACCGCAGCTCAGCGAGTGATGCACGGCAAGACAAGCCACATTCGCCACTGCGGTTCGGGGCTATTTGACGGGATCGAAAATCCTTTTATCGCAACCCGCTATCACTCGCTCGTCGCGGACCGCGCGTCGCTCCCCTCATGCTTCGAGATAACGGCTGAGTCGTGCGACGATGGGGAGATCATGGGAGTCCGCCACGACTCGTACCCGATTGAAGGGGTGCAGTTTCACCCCGAATCCATCATGACCGCGGCCGGCAAGCGCGTCATCAGCAATTTCCTCAAAGGAGAGAGAGCGTGATCAGAGAGAGCATACCGAAGGTTGTAAGCGGAGCGAACTTGACCCCCCACGAGGCACGTGCC
>CAYHCZ010000007.1:35811-37405 GCA_964355295.1 uncultured Methanomicrobia archaeon | reverse complement strand
GACTTCCGCAAGTTCGCTGAACAATTTGGGGATATCATCGGCTGGGATGCGACGAACCGTAAGTATGTTTTAGCTCATGGGATGACTGGGGTGGATTGGGAGCACTATAAACACCCGCTTCCTGAGGACGTTTACGATATCTATATGCAATATTGGCGAGACGTTGAACTCGCAACCTGAGCTGATCGCAAGCGTCAAATGACCCCCCATAAGCTCGTGCAGCATATCACGAAGTAACATCCATAATTGTTTCGTTTTACCTAATATGCCGTCGTGTGAAGACGGAGGCTTTGGGACACGCATCGGCGTTTTCGAGTTGCTTTGAGTGTTTTGCTTGTGGAGAAATGACTACGAGAAACGCAAGCGCCCCATCGTGAATGGTCTGGTAGATGCGCGTAGATAGCCCAGCAAGCTTCACGAAGGTATGTGGTAAGCGAATCGTTGGGTAGTCGTATCCTTTCTTGGCGTAGTGGAGTGAGATCGTGCTGCTATGAATCTCGAACAGCGCAGGTTCACGCGAGCCAAGAACGCTCTCGTAACACGGTTCAGCAGCTAGCATGAGGGTCTATAATCAGCGCTCAGGCTTAATCGTTGTGATTTGCCTCGCAAGCACGCAAGAATACGATCAACAACGCTTTTTTTTGCTGTTGGTCAGTCAAACAAGATAACACTCCTATACAAGAACACGAGGTTACTGCTTACTGCTCCAACTGTCATAAGAACTGAATGGGACGCATGGCTGGCAGCTAACTTGTCAAACACTGTTGGAGCGTCGTAACGAACTCGTTGAAATCCATCTATCTTGGCCGTACGGTCTACATCCTCTGTGATCACCCTATGACGTTCGGAGGTTACGGTGATCGCTCTAATCCGGCCGCCATACCCCTCCAGCACCCTCTCGCACTTCCCCGTCTTAAGGTTCCACACCCTGACCGTCTCATCATCGCTTCCCGACACCGCCCTTTTCCCGTCAGGCGTGATGGCGAGAGCATTAATCCACATTGTGTGCCCCTTCAGCACCCTCTCACACTTCCCGCTCTCGAGGTTCCACACTCGTATGGTCTCATCAGCGCTTCCCGACACCGCCCCCCTGCCGTCAGGCGTGATGGCAACGGAATGAATCGTGTCGGTGTGCCCCTCCAGCACCCTCTCGCACTTTCCGCTCTCGAGGTTCCACACCCTGACCATCTCGTCCCAACTCCCCGACACCGCCCTTTTCCCGTCAGGCGTGATGGCTACCGCTTCGATCGAACTAGTGTGCCCCTCTAGCACCCTCTCGCACTTCCCCGTCTTAAGGTTCCACACCCTGACCGTATTATCTTCACCTCCCGACACCGCCCTTTTCCCGTCAGGCGTGATGGCGGCCAGATCAATCAGACCGGTGTCCCCCCCCAGCACCCTCTCGCACTTCCCGTTCTCGAGGTTCCACACTCTGACCGTCTCATCACGGCCCCTTCCCGACACCGCCGTTCTCCCGTCAGGCGTGATGGCTACCGCTTCAACTCGGTCGGTGTGCCCCTTCAGCACCCTCTCACACTTCCCGCTCTCGAGGTTCCACACTCGTATGGTCTCATCAGCGCTTCCCGACACCGCC
>CAYHCZ010000007.1:20936-35711 GCA_964355295.1 uncultured Methanomicrobia archaeon | reverse complement strand
TGTCGGTGTGCCCCTTCAGCACCCTCTCGCACTTCCCGTTCTCGAGGTTCCACACTCTGACGGTCCCATCACTGCCTCCTGATATCGCTCTTCTCCTATCAGACGTCATGCCGACGGAATGAATCGAGCCGGTGTGCTCCGCTAATATTCTAAGACAGCTCGGCTTCAATTGGAAACGTGGCCGGTTAACCCTCAATAATAATGGAGTCGTGCTTCGTTCAGTTGTTATGATTCGCTCTGCCTGTTCGGTTACCGGTCCCGCGTCGGCATAACTGTACGCGGCTTGGATACAGAACGAATCGACGTGAGCGTTCTTAACCAAAAGATGCGCGTTAGAGTCGACAAACTGGTGAAAGGCTTGCACGCTAACGTGCGGGATCAATCCTTGATCAGGTGCTGAATGCGGTTCTGTCACGTTTTCTGGCGGTTTCCGTTGTCGGCGTAAAAATTGATCTTTTAGCCTTGTCGTGATTCTAGAACGCGTAGCGGCTTGTTCAGACGTACATATGTCAATTTTGGCATCTGCACGATTGGCATTTAAATTAATATGTGGGGGGGTGGGTAACTCGGGAAGAGATAACGGGCCGGTCTTCTGCTCGTGCTCATTACACGAGCGGCGATGTTCGCTGTACGCGTTCGCATATGTAACCAGCTCGTCTCCATATCGCCGTCCTGCTTCCTCCTGCTCTCGTTCCTGTTGCGCTTCCTCTCGTAATCCGGGCAACATCTCGCGTGCCCGTACATAGTCAGTGACAAGTTCATACGTCATCTCCGCCCGGCACTTAGCCTCAACGAAGTAGAGGTCGGTGAGAATGCGCTCTAAGGTGTCCCACTTCTCGATATCAACTAAGTGAGCGGGGAAGTGGCGGAGGCCGTAGTCGTCAAAGGTGTCATAGGGGTTGTGCATACTCAAGTTTCCTATTAGTGCAAACCAACATCACCATAAATTCGTGACCTTATTGAAGATAAGACCGTCCTTAAGGGTGCCGATCAAAAAATAATCGCCTACAAATATACAATCTCTAATTCTACTGCCGGCTAGGGTTGTGTTTATAAGGGACCCTGCGTCGACGTCCCAGATTTGAACGGTACCGTCAATAAATCCAACGATTATTCTTTTCCCATCCGATGTAAAAAAGATCTGGTCAGCGTGTATGCCGTGACCGATCTCGTGTTTACACTCGCCCGTTTCAAGATCCCAGATTCGTATAGTAGCGTCATCCGAAGGCGTCACCGCACCATTAGCCGATACAAACGTTCGGCTATCAGGAGAGATGCTAATCAAAAAGGCCCTGCTCGTTTGATCTTCGCTCTTGTGAATGCATTGTCCTGTGTGCACGTTAAAAATACGAATGCACCCGTCAGTTTCAGATAACACAACTTTTCGTCCGTCGGGTGAGATGCTCATACGATCGATGTGTGTCACGTATGGCATCGCGTGTTCACATTCCCCAGACGTTACGTTCCAAAAACTAAGTGTTGGAGCTTCGTTGACATTTGTCGCATCGTCCCATACAACCGCTCGCGTTAAATTCTCAGAAACACAAAGACCCACTAAATTCCATCCGCGCGCTAATTGAAGCTGTTGCTTTTGCTTCCCTGTGTCAAAGTTCCAGAACGTCAGCTCTGCTTGGCCTTCCGGAACAACTAAGGTTGTTCCGTCAGGTGTGAAAAAAAAATCTCGGTACGAGTTACGACCTTTGCTACGGCTAAATACCTGTTCACGCACCCCCGTGGCCATGTTCCATGCCATAATCGTTCCATCAGGCCCTCCGCTCGACACGATTTTTTTTCCATCTGGCGCGATACGGAGTGGATATACTGAATCTGTATGTCCCAGCAACACCTGCTCGCATTGCTGAGTTGAGAGCCGCCAGATCTGTATAGCCCCATCATCACACCCTACAAACGCTTTCTCCTCGTCGGGCGTAAGACAGATAGAAAGAGCGGATTTGCTTTTGTTAGTAAATGCAGGCCCTTTTGCATTTCTAGTTAGGTCCCATACAGTTATGGTGCCCTCATAACTGCCAGAAATTACCCATCGTCCATCAGGGGTAATATCAAGAGCTTCCGTGTTGTCTTTAGTTCGTAAGACACGTTCGCATACTCCTGTTGTAAGGTTCCAAATGCTGATCGGCTCGCTCCATCTTACAGTAGCTGCCCGGCGCCCATCAGGGGTGATGCTTAGCGCACGCACCGCGCGTGGAACTTCGGAATCACCGTTGAGCACCCACTCGCGCTTTCCGGTCTCAAGGTTCCAAACTGTAATAGAGCCATCAGAACCTCCGGATATAGCGCGCCTCGCATCTGGTGTGATGCTTAGCCTTAATGGCGTATGCGATGTAGTATGATCCGTGAGTGCACGCTTACATATCCCGGTAGTGAGATCCCACACTTTTAGACTGCTCTCGTACGGATCTGTGTAATCATCGCCCATTCTATCTTTGCCCGTTGTTATCACCTGTTGTCCATCGGGCGTAATAACAACAAAATCTGGAAGCTGATGCCCTTGGAGCACTCGCTCACACGCACCTGTCTCAAGGCTCCAAATTTTTATTGCACCTCGCACTGACCCTGCTGCTGCTCGTGTTGCATCTGGAGTAACGCTAATGTGAAGCCCTTTTACCTCGCTCGTGACCTTGTCGCTATCTTCTAACACTCGTTCGCAAGCTCCTGTTGCAAGATCCCACACACGCTTTTCGCCATATAGATCGCCTGATACTGCCCACTGTCCGTCTGGTGTAATGTTAAGCGAAAAGACAGCATCAGGAGTCCGAATAACCCGCTCGCACTCGCCGGTCTCTACATCCCACACCCTGATAGTGTCATCATGAGCGGCTGAGACAGCTCGTCGTCCATTCGCGGTGATGCGAACGACTTCTATGCTAGAAGAGTGGCCTAGTAATGTTTTATCGTCTGACTGTCCCATAAACTCGGCACGGTTAATCCGCAGTATAAGCGGGGTCCCGCTTCGTTCAGCCAGTATCAGTCTTGCTTGTTCTGCAACCGGTCCGCCATCGGCGTAGTTAAAAGCTTCTTGGATACAGAAAGAGTCACTGTCGGAAAATTTAGCTAAAAAATAGGCATGAGAATTAATGAACTGGTTAAACGCATTGATATTGTCATAAATGACAGTGGGTGAGCGGTTGTCCGTTTCAGTTTTAGACGTCCCACTTAAATTTACAATTGCAGGTGGCTGCGGCAGTAGTGGCAGGTGCGAAATGGATTTACGCGATGCTTGCCTATGGCTCTTTACAGGCTGGTTTTTGATATTGAACCATCTTTTCATCCGCGAGATATGTCCACCTTGTTGGAACTCGGATTTAGGTATAGTTTGATAGCTAGTACCCCGGGTTTCTTTTTTGCGAAATTCGCTGTACTCCGTTGCATAAGCAATCATTTCCTCCGCATAGCGCTGTCCAGTGTTCAAATGCATGCGTTCTCGTTTTGCCTTCTCTTGCCAATCTGGCAGCGCTGCTCGTGCTTTTGCATTATCACCCACAAGCTCATACGTCATGCCCACCCGGCACTTCGCCTCAACGAAGTAAAGGTCAGTGAGAATCTGCTCTAAGACGTCCCACTTCTCGATGTCGATGAGGTGGGCAGGGAAGTGGCGGAGGCCGTAGTCGTCGAACTTACTGAATGGGTTAACCATAACCTATGTTCATCAGTCTCTCATAGTAACCAGCAATCATGGAATTGTAAGTTTTCAACCCAGGATCTACTTCATCACTCAGGAAGCTCCTAAAGGTTGAGTGATAGACACTAAACCGGTGTTCGTTGTTCGCGGCAACCTCTTCGTGAAGGAACTCTATCCACTCTTTGATTACTTGCGCGACTCGAGCATCATTAAGCTCAGTGAAGGAGGCGACCTTAGCAATGGATACCGGTTCCTTCACCGCCGCAAGAACGCACACCACTGGCTTGTATACTTGTTCGAAGTCCGCAGTGACCTCTTGCATATGGTTCCAGTGCTCCTCATAGTACGCCAGCAAGCCGTCAGGGAGTTGGGTTAACCCTGCGCTTTTAAAATAACCACTTTTGATTGCCGGCAGCACATGGCGCAAGTACATGAAGTTGCCCTCGCTTTTGGCAACCATCGTGTCGATGAACTCGGCCTCCGTCGCTGCCCATTCTGTCAAACGTGCTTGAAGCTCTGTATCCTGCAAATGCGCTTCGATATACTGTCGAACGTCCCGAAGGTTGTCGGCAGATTCCGGCAGGAGCGGGAACACGCGCAGATTCATCGCTTTTATCCCAAGCGCCTGTTCCCGACGTGTCGTTGCCACGACGAAGACGCCACGAGGCAAACTTTCAGGCAAAAACAGAATATTCGCCCGTGTAGGTACCCCAACCATATCTACCTCATCCAAGGCGTCTATGGCAATCACGAGCTCTTCGCCAGCTTCCACCTTTTTGCTCGCTTCAGCCAATACACGGTTAAGAAATGCTCCATCCTTATCGGCATTATCAGACCACTCGATGTTGAGGCAATAATCGTCGATGAGCTGCTTACAGACGCTATCGAGGAACTGCGAGGGCTTGTTGATGGACTGCGACGCGATGTTAAAATGATGGACGTACCCGCGCGTTTTTACCACGTGCGCCATGATCGCGGACTTACCGATGCCGGGATCACCTTGGATGATAAAATAACCACCTGATTCTGGGTTAGCTTCAATAAACTTGTCGAGCTCCTTTAAGACAAACCCTCTTCCTACGAACCCTCTGGCCTTATCGGCGATGAAGCTGTCAAATGAACGTCTGAGGTCTTCAGGTCGCTTTTGAAAATACGTAAAAAGATCGTTTATATCGACCTGTTCGAGTAATGCGCTGATCTCGTTGATAAGTTCAGGATTGTCAGCTATTATCTTAGTAAGCACCGTTTTTAGCCGACGACGTGCCGTGAGCGTGTCCGGAGACGAGACGGCTGCGAGAGCAGTAGACTCTAACTCGCTGGCGTCCGCTTGTTTACTCATCAGCTTTCGCCACACATTTTTGGCGGTGCCTAAGCTCTCTTCACCAATTTTACCTAATGCGCCGTTTACGATCCTTCCCCCAGCGATCGCCCCAACTGGCACCAAATATGGCATTGCTGCGGTGAGTAGACCTGCCGCGGTATTTATGATGATCCCGATTTCCATCATATGTATCTCGCCCTATGTTTGCTCGTAAGATCATTTCAGAGCGTAATGCCGTGTACTAACCATAAAACGTTATAAACTTTGATAAATTAAACGGCAAAACGCTGAAGGAAGTGAATGCGCAGCCGTTGAATCTCCTAGTTAGCCTCCGCCTGATATAGACGACCTCCGCCTCGCTGAGGCGAGCACATGAGGGTTAATGTTGAGAGTCCTCTTTTATCTTAACTCAGCCTTATGTATAAACTTCAAAACAAGACCTTACCGTTGCGCCCGTTCTCAGTTAATTGGCTCTGTCCAAAACTACTATTTTTACACCTTACGAGTCTTTCGTAAGGTCGTGGCGAACCATTTCATGCTCGCAACTTTCAACACTAACCCCGTCATATTTTAACTTGAAAGATTTGCCGCCATCTTCTTCGACAAAGTTGACATTCCGCCAGTGAAAGACCACTTTTAATGGCTCGGCGAGAGGTTTATTATGTCTTATCTTTTCCAACGTTGTTACCCAAACGACATAAACGGGCTGTGTTACACCACCTAACCTGCGCCTGCCCATTCTATCTAACTTGTCCTTCTTCGAATACTTTATGTCGACTAATTCAGTATGTTCAATAAGGCCTTCATCGATCGATGCATAAAGGTGCTTCACCATTTTTTTCGCTTCTAAAAGCATTTTTGTTGATACTGTTGTTTTTTCTTTCCCCTTTTTCGTAGTTGGCCAACCTCTTATCGTCTTACCCCACAGCAGATCTCGGTTGCGTAGGGTGTAGACGACAGCGGCATCCTCAAACGCTTCTATAGGCCAAGAATAATAACAACCACCTCTTTGTCCCTTTCGCCCGTAAGGTGTCGGTCCAGAAATTAGCTCCTCTGAAGCCCAACGGCGAAGCGTCCCTCGGGGAATCTTGACGCCAAGAATCTTCTCCAATTCTGCAACAAGTTCTCCTGTATCCATTGTTGATCTATAATGATACTATGACACTAAAGTATTAAATGATTTTATTCTGGCGCGAAATGCCAAAAATAAATCGTTTATAATATTCTGCTCGCCAATTGAAATTAGCATGAATGATAGAATCATACTACATATCGAGGTGAAGAACGTGAAAGCAACGGAATTTGCAGCGAAATCACAGATGGACGTAATCGATGCTGAAATGATCGATTACATGACAAAATGTGGGAAAGTTAAAGCGAAAGAACTTGCCGAGTTAGTGGGGATCGGAATCCCGTCAATTCGCGTTCGTCTTTTTCGGTTAATGGCGATGGGACTGGTCAGACAAGAAAAAACGCGAAATCACCACGTTTGGTTTTTCTTAAGGGAGAAATGAAAGCTCGTTTCAGTAGAGACGTGCGTTCTAAAGAGAAGATATGACGAGTAAGGAACGGCTCGTAGCGGCCTCGGAGTATAATGAAAACGGGTGGCCAGTGCTGCCTTGCTGGTGGATAGATGAAGCAACCGGACACTGTGCGTGCCCTAAAGGTGAGAGGTGTCTAAGTCCTGGCAAGCATCCAATTGGCAAGTTGGCGCCTAATGGTGCTGCAAATGCAAGTCTCGACCCAGCGCAACTGCGAAGGTGGTTAGTTCAATACCCGAAAGCCAACATAGGAGGACTCGTCGGTCCGCGGGTAGGAATAGCCGTTCTAGACGTGGAGTCTGTCGATGGGCACGGTGTCAACGGTGAGCTTTGCCTCCGGCAGTTAGAAGAGAAGTATCGAGAGATGCTTGCACCCACCGCTTCATATATCACAGGCAATAACGGCAGGAACAGTGTTTTTCGGTGCGTAGCTGACGATCTTAAGCCTACAGACTACAACCTTGGTCCGGGCGTCGAGTTGCGTTTTGCTGACAATCAATACGTTCTGTTACCCCCTAGCAAGACCAAAGAAGTTTACCAGTGGGCCCAAGGTGATTGGCGCGCCCCTCTTAAGATACAACCGTGGATAATCGAAGCTGCTGAGGAAAGTAAAAAAGCACAAGCTGCGAGTAAAACTGGCACTCAAAAGAGAGCTGGGCCACTTCCTGAGACTGCACACCCTGGTGCACGACACAAAAGCGTTGTTTCGCTGCTAGGCACCTTGAGAGCTAGAGGCTTTAAGAAGGAAGCTGCGGTAGCGGCTGCGCTTGTGTATAACAATGAGTCATGCAACCCACCTAAGCCGGAGCCATATATTATCGACACCGTTGAGGATATATATGCACGGTATGAACCGAGGAGCTCAGCGCTTGAGAATGAGCGAGAATACCGGATAGACGAGAACGGGTTAAACTGGTGGCACTACAAGAGTGAATACGATAAGGCGGCTCAAAAACAGATATTTACACCTATCAAGACTAGGTTAAGCAACTTTGATGCCCGCATTACCAAAGAAATCATACGAGACGATGGTCGTGAGCAAGCCCGTTCATACATAATAGAGGGTGAGCTTCTCCCGTCAGGGGATCTCTTGCCTGCCGTAGAGGTTGCGGCCGAGGACTTCCCTGCGATGTCGTGGGCGTATTCCTGGGGCGTCGATGCCGTCGTTGAACCAAAGCCGATCATTCGAGATAACCTGCGCGCTGCTGTTCAAACGCGGAGCGCTTCAACGTATGAAACATGTCGCATATCAGCTCATATTGGATGGCAAAAAGATGGGGATACGTGGCGATATCTCCACGCGGGTGGCGCGATCTCTTCTGACGGACTTGCCTCTAGTATAAAAGTAGACCTTGGTGAATCGAGGTTACTATACTACAACCTACCCAAGCCTTCTATTGGCGACGAACTCAAAGAAAATATTCTTGCAGTTATTGCCCTTTGCAACGGTATCCCTGCGACGATCGTATTTCCAGACCTAGGTCTCACATTCCGGCCGGTGTTCAACGAGATAGATCACGCTGAGTGTTGTGATTTTATCCTGGGGGACACTGGCATATTCAAGACGGCCCGAGCAGCAGTCTATCAGGCTTTCTATGGTTCCGAATTCACCCCTGAGACTTTGCCAGCTGGGTGGGAGAGCACGGATAACGCGCTTGACAAGATATTGTGGCGTGCCAAAGACGCCCTTCTAACAATTGATGACTTTAAGCCAGCACAGTCGACGGGTGAGGCGACACGCCAATATAGTAAGGCCGATCGTGTGATCCGCGGTAGCGCTAACCAACAGGGGCGGCAGCGTTTGAAACGCAATAGTGCTGACCAAACAACTTTTATAAGTCGTGGTGGGTTGCGATCGACTGGCGAGATCCCCCCCGTTGGTCAAAGTCTTCGAGCGCGTATGCTCGTCCGCGCTTGCCAGAGAGGAGATATAACAAAGGCGTGGCTTGATGATGCGCAGGAAGCTGCACGTAAGGGGGTCTACGCTCGAGTGATGAGTGCTTTTATTCAGTGGGCGGCTCCCCGATTCGATCGCTTCAACATAACGCACATAGAGAATATTTGGCGCGATAAGCTTGCTGCGAAGCTGAAGGAAGGATATCACGCACGGACAGCATCAAATATTGCCGAGTGTTACACTGGGTTTGCACTGTTCCTCGCCTTTGCAATCAAGGCTGGAGCGATAAGCGCAAAGGTTGCCAAGCGGCTCAAGGAGCAGTGTGTCGTAGCCCTGATCGAGGTCGGCAACTCACAACAGAGTTACATACATCAGGAAGATCCAGTGCAACAGTTCTTTGAGATGCTTCGTGGTGCGCTCAGCATCTACGGTGTTGCGGTCAGAGATGCTTACGACGGTGGTTATGTCAAAGGCGACGGTGAGATTATCGGGTGGTTGAAGGGCGACAAGATCCTGCTTATTGAGAGCGGTAGCCCCGCGTATGCAGCGGCACATCAGTTTGCGCGTAAGATGGGTACCATACTGATAGCAAAAGAGGGTGACTTGTGGCCCCGTATGGCTGATAAAGGCATCTTGACGAAAGAAACTACAGATAAGCTGCGTTACAGCACAGTAGCGTATATTCCGTTCCTCAAGGACGGTAAAGCGGAGAACAATCCACGGCAACGGGTTCGCGAGATCGATGCGAGAGCCCTTCTTGGAGACGAGTTCTTTGGAGGTCAAGGTGCGGAATAACGCAGGCGATAACGACGAAGTTACCACTGGTAACCGAACGTTACCACTACTGGGTAACTTTTTTAGAGATCAACACGGCAGTTGTTTGTCAAATAAATGTATAGATAGAGATATAGATAGTGAATCTTTCAAAAAGTTACCACTAACTAAACATGTGTACTATTCTCATATACAGCTCCATCCTCCTCCATGTGTATGTGCAGTCTCGTACACATGTTCCGACAGTGGTAACTTTTTTAGAGAAGTTAAATATTTCGCCTTTATAACAGCTTTAAAGGCTGTCAAGACGCCAGATCTGGTAACCACTAGCGGTAACTTAGTGGTAACTTTAGGCCGTGTTTCGCTTAGCGACGACAACTTTCAGAATATGATGGTATCAAATTCTAAAAAAAAGTGGCAGGAGGTGAATATCGGTGAATGGCATAAAATATGAAGAAATTTGGGTGAATGACGAACCACACAAACCGAAACTAGTTGAGGGCATCCATGATGCCACCATCTTGACGGTAGAAGATTTGGGTAAAGTAGACATCGGAAAATTTGGCGTTAAAGATATGGTTAAAATCACCTTTAGCGCCGACGGTGAGGAACTGCCTAAGAGGTTTAATAAGAGCCTCCGTCCAACCAGCGCGCTTCACGACCTTGTTTTGAAGGTAACGGGAGCGCCGCCAACGCGTCCGTTCAACGTCAAAATACTGGAAGACAAAGAGTGCCAGATTTTGACTGAACATAGCAAGCCGACCGAGTCCGGCG
Source organism: uncultured Methanomicrobia archaeon (assembly GCA_964355295.1). Lineage (GTDB taxonomy): Archaea > Halobacteriota > Bog-38 > Methanoflorentales > Methanoflorentaceae > Methanoflorens. The sequence continues at coordinate 25,764 of CAYHCZ010000007.1, read as the reverse complement.
ATGTTTGGGATAACATCGTTAAGGTTCTCCGACCTAAGCAACAGAACTTCAAGGACAACTTCGAAGATGCGGACAACTAAGCACGATTGGAAAGAGGCAGGTACAATTTACCTGTCTCTTTTTTTTTATCTTGCGGTTTTCGCGAGCGAAAACAGTCGTTATTGGCCCGGTTGCGGACAAAATTGACGAACAATGTGGCAGTGCAAGCGTTTCAAAGAAAACTAGCAATCGGAGTTAGCGCACTTGGAACGCTAAAGAAGGACAGTGCAAAAGCAGAATAAACACGACTCGATATTCCAAGGGGGCAAAAATAACCTTAGATCCTCAAATGGGACGTGGAGGACGAACCGACGTATAGCAATAAAAATTAACTGAGCTTGCTGGTTTGCGCAAAAGAGCACACGTGACTATGGCCTACCGATATTACACGATAGACGGAAAAAAGTTCCCGAGTGTCACCTCCATACTCAATGTACTCAACAAACCACAGCTGGTGAATTGGGCAGTGAGGCTTACACGTGATTACATCAAACAGGAGCTTTTTGCGTTCAGACGTGCAGATTCACTTGAGGATTTAGATCTTGATAATTTGCTAGCCAAAAGTGCCGCAGAACACGACAGGGTCAGGAATGCTGCGGCTGATCACGGTATTGCCGTTCACAACTCAATCGCTTCATATGTAGGCAACAAGCGAAATCTCGCTCAAGACAACGATCCCGTGACGATCTCTTTTCGCCAGTGGCAAGAAGCTGCCCAGTTTGAGCCCATTGCAGCCGAGAAACTTGTGTTCAGTCGCGAACACGGATACGCAGGAACTGCAGATCTTATCGGGAGAGTAAACGGTAAGCTGGCCGTGCTTGACATCAAGACTGGACGCGGCATCTATCCAGAGTATAAGCTTCAGCTAGCTGCGTATGCAGTTGCATGGGGTGAAATGACAGGACATTTTCCTGAAGTGTGCACAAACTTGCACGTGAAGAGTGACTTCACCATCACAGAGGCGAATACCTTTACCGCCGCTGAGCTCTTCCCTCTGTTCCAAACGTTCTTGGCAGCTAAACGACTTTTTGAGTGGCTTGGCGAACAACCTGCTACAAAAAATAGGAAAGGTGGGGGCCAGCAGATCACAAAAGTTGCAGCAGCGATGCACCGCTGAGCCACAATGACGCAATGCACCTTCTGCAATTACCGCGACGCGGCCTTGTTAGAGGAGCAAATAGCCACCAAACGGATTACACAGGTTCATGCTGCAAAGATTGTCGGTTGCAACAAATCGACGGTGTCGCGCCACATGCGCAACTGTGTGCCCAAGAAGATAGCTGAATTTGTGAAACCAGAACCAGCAAAGGAAGAGGCGCTCAACGTTGTAAACGCACTCACAGCTTCACACGCTAAAACCTTAGAGATTCTTAATGATTCACTGGCCGAAGGTGAAAGAAAAACAGCCCTGATAGCACTGCAGACGGAGATAAAGCAACTTGAGCTTACCGCGAAACTGACGGGCCAGCTCAACGAGTCCTCTCAGGTTAACATATTGATGCAACCGGAGTTTATGAAACTGAAACAGATAATCATTAAAACCCTGGAGCCGTATCCCGATGCTCGTTTAAAGCTCTCCGAGGCATTGACCGAGATAGCAAGCGATAGCGATAGATGAACGGGAATAGCCTCGCTCTGACCGACTTAGCGACAGAGCTGGCCCTTGCAATAAATCCGGTTAAATTTGCTCAGTCTCTTGGGATACATCCGGACCCCTGGCAGGCGGACCTCCTCCTGGCCAGCGATAAGAGGATAATGCTGAACTGCTCGAGGCAGTCCGGAAAGTCAACGATAACGGCGATAATGGCCTTACATCACGCTTTAAACGTCCCAGGGTCGTTAGTTCTTGTCTTGTCTCCCTCACTCCGACAGAGTGGAGAGCTCTTTAAAAAGGTGATAGGATTCTATCGGGACCGGGGAAAGCCAATACCAAGCGACATAGAAACGACGTTAACGTTACAGCTGCGCAATAAGTCACGCATCATCTCGCTCCCAGGGAAAGAGCAAACGGTCCGAGGGTTCTCGGGCGTATCGTTACTTATCATAGACGAAGCGGCCCAGGTTGCCGATGAGCTCTATTATTCAGTGAGGCCCATGCTGGCAGTCTCCCAGGGCCGTATTATCCTTTTATCTACTCCCTTTGGCAAGCGCGGGTTTTTCTTTAACGAGTGGACGGGGGCGAACTCGTGGAAAAAAATAATGATAACAGCGGACCAATGCCCCCGCATCTCCCAGGACTTCTTAGACGAGGAGCGTCTGGCGCTGGGCGATTGGTGGTTTCAACAAGAATACTACTGTATTTTTGGCGATAACCTTACAAGCGTCTTTCGCTGGGAGGACATTCAAAGGGCCTTTTTTGAGGACGTCGAGACGTGGGACCTCGACCTCGATGATATTGGACCATCTGTTTCTAGCACTATCACAGGGCCCAGCGGCAACTCCCGAATGACAGAGGACGTAGAGCAATGGCATCTTTAACAGAGTTTAACAAAGGTTTAACAGGAGCGGAAACAGCCGCAGCACACCAGGGCCTTGTTTGTGGGATAGACCTAGGCAGCAAGCACGACTATACGGCCGTTATATTGCTAGAAGTTGAGAAGCGCATCAAAGAGGGCGAGGCCGAAAGGCTTGGCATTGCACATCTATCTTTAACAGTACGTGAGGGCATCGTCAGCCTTGGAGAATACAAAGGCCAGCGAGTCCGGAGGGAGAACCACTTTATAGCGCGACTCGTGACGCGACTTCCCCTGGGAACGACCTACCCGGACGTAGTGAGTTATCTCAAAAATATAGATACGCAGCTGGCCGAGCGGACCGGAGGCGAGGACGTCTTTTATGTCGTAGATGCTACGGGCCTGGGCCAACCCGTCGTCGATTACTTGCAAGAACTTGGCCGAGGCAAAGTTAAGTCGGTGTATATTACCGGAGGACAAGAGCCGCACTTTGATAAGCACGAGCTGCACGTCCCGAAGCCGCAGCTAGTGAGCATGCTCTTAATGATGATGCAAACGGGGAGAATCCACTTACCAAAACAAGAGGCAGCGGACTTACAGGAGGAGCTCCACAACTTTAACCTCAAGGTGCGCACCACCGGCACGCTCGAGTTGGGAGCGCTCCGGACCGGCAAGCATGACGACCTGGTGAACGCCCTGGGCATTGCCGTCTTTTATTGGCAGTCTCGTCGCGTGCCTATTATTCGATTTATCACTTTCTAGTTTCTTTTTTTCGAGCTTAACACATCTAAAAAGAGCGTTTTGAAAAAAGAATAGGAATTGTTAAGCTACTTCTCACCACTTGCATAAGCGTATGCAATTCAAATCAATAACTGCGATAGCTGTTCTATCGCTTGTGGTTGCCTCTTTACTAGTAGCTGGTTGCACTACAAGCACTACAAGCAATACAAATCAAACGTCTAGAGCCACGCCAAGCACAGCGATACACAACGCTACTTTGGAAAAGTACTTTGCAGCGTTAAAAAACGTGACAAACGCGGACAAGAGCAAAAGCGTCACGGCGTGGGAAGTCACGTGGATAAACAGTACAACAGCACGTTTAGAATATGCGTGGCACACTAACTCTAACTATACATCTTACAGCGCCAATCAGACATATATCGTGTTTCCAACCACACAAGCTGCGACAAATTACCTTAACGCTATGAATAAAACGGTATACAACTTAACAAGCACGCAATATTCCAGCAAAGGAGTATATCAGAACGCAACCGGCCGTGCACCTGCAACTTACAAAGACTACACTTGGAACGAAGGAAACCCGTCAAATCTCTCAGAATATTCGCGTCACGAGATTGCTCAACTCGATAACATTATTGTTATATCCACAGTGTACTAGGTTAGTCCGCACACCATGGGACGGCATCGCATGTTTCTATAATCTATTCCTTATCTCCTAGCTCGTTATTTCTTTTTGCGATTTCCAACAAAAGTATAGGAATTGTTAAGCCACTATGTAAAGCTACAATTGATAGAAAGGTAGTTGCAATTGAAGCCAAAAGTTGCGGTAATCGTTCTTTTGCTAGTGGTTGCTTCGTTGTTAGTATCTGGTTGCACTTCAAGCACCACCAACAATACAAACCAAACGCCGAGTGCTACGACACTCTCTCCTGCTCCTCCGGTTTTCACGACGGGAATCGAATTCCCGTGTATTAACGCGACCCCTGATCGCACAACTTTTGGAATCGTGACAAAAGTCGTTGATGGGGATACTATCCATGTAGCCATTAACGGCACGGACTACAAGGTGCGCTACATAGGGATAAATGCGCCAGAAAATACAACCAAGAAAGAACCAATGGGTACCGAAGCAACAGAGAGGAATAAAGAACTCGTAGCTGGCAAGCAAGTTGTTTTGGTGAAAGATAAGTCCGAAACTGACAAATTCGGACGTCTACTTCGTTACGTGTTTGTTGGTAACGTTTTCGTTAACTATGAACTTGTCAGAGAAGGCTACGCTACGGCGAAGTCCTATCCACCCGATATCCATTGTCAACAGATCTTATATGACGCCCAGCTACTCGCACAACAAGAGCACCGAGGTTTGTGGATAGTTGGTTCTGCATCTTAGCCTAAGAAGTGATTAATGATTACAGAGGTTTCCTCCAATAGCGACTATCTAGCTTCAGCCACGCCGGGTGATCCATAATGCCAGAAATCCAGCAGCAAGAGCGCCGAGTGCGAACAACGCCTCAAAACCCGGAGTTGAGTTTGAGCTGCTTTTTGCTGAACTCGCCTGAGCAACATTCGCCGTACTAGGGCTCACTTCTTGAGAT